>JBEDAQ010000019.1:0-9362 GCA_041177685.1 Actinomycetota bacterium
ATTACGACACGCCCCGAAAAACCGATGAAGAGTTACATGAGGAGTCGCTGGAAGAGCTAAAAGCTCGACGAGCAGAGGCGCAATCAGGACAGGTTGATCTCGATGAAGAAGAGGCAGAGAACGTCGAACTGCCAGGCGCGGATCTTTCAGGAGAAGAGTTGGCGGTTCGCGTTGTTCCAAAACAAGAGAATGAATTCACCTGTTCTCGCTGTTTCTTAGTGCATCACATAACCCAGTTAGCTAAAGGCGAGGGCACCAAAGCTATCTGCAAAGATTGCATTTAATTTTTAATCGCTTTCATTAACTTCTCTGGATTTTTGGTGCTCACTAACCAATAAGGTGTTGGATCTCTTGGGTCATTAACCATCATTTTGATACCGCCTTTAACCCAAAAACGCAGAGCAAGAAAAGCCGCTGGATTTATCCCCGGTCCGCGTAAATACCGCATCTGTTCCTCATTTAAAGGCTCAGCCTCACCGAGATACTTTTTCTCAATCTGTGCTCGCCCAACATTGAGATTCTCATTAAGAACTTCAATCGTTAGCTTTGTAAACTGATAAAAGAATACTGTTAGGGCTATTGAAACTATTAGCGCAATCCACGCCGCAGAGTCTCCCAGCGCGGCCCATACCGCTAGTGCAATTGAAATATCGAAACAGAGAATTAGGAACCAAATCCATAATGGCCACTTAAGTGTCTCTTTCACGGTAGGAGAGTACTTGTCTAAGTCCTTGCAGGTAGTCAATTGCGCGGCGCCAACAGGGTAACCTTGCTCCTATGTCTCGTGGTCTGAGTATCAATCCACCAGCTGGCGCAAAGGTGCCGCAACGTCATCCTCAAGCACCTGCACCTGGCTCATTGCTTGGTTCTCATAATCAAGATTGTTATGGATGCGGAGCTTCACATCCCGCAGGTTTGCATCTCATCGCGTACTCGGGTGAGGGAATGACAATAAATGCAAAGTTCACAGTTACCGAGCTTCATCAAGGTGCTCCAGGATTAGCTCATGGTGGATTACTTTCTTGCGCATTTGATGAAGCATTAGGAAAGTTAATGTGGTTGGTGAGGCAGCCTGCTGTTACCGGAAAACTGGAGACCTTATTTGTAGCTCCTGTACCTGTCGGAACCACACTGTTTATCAACGCGGAAATCGCCGGACAAGAAGGTAGAAAGATTTACTGTAAAGCCGAAGGTCGCTTGGGCTCTAATGATGGAGCGGTAGCGGTCGAAGCAGCGGCCATATTTATTGTCGTGCCAATGGAGCACTTCATTAATAACGCCCCTGAAGGATTTAGAGAGATTCTAACCGGAAGAACAGATTTATCAATCGATAATGAGTTTGAGATAAATCCATGAAGGTTTTAATCACAAAACTAGATCCGGACCTACCAACACCTTCCTACGCAAAACCAGGTGATGCCGGAGCTGATGTTTATTCACGTATCGATTGTGAGATTAAGCCGGGGGAGAGGAGTTTGATTCCTACCGGAATTGCCATTGCAATGCCAGATGGTTACGCAGCATTTGCCCATCCCAGATCGGGATTAGCAATCAAATACGGTGTCGGCATTGTTAACGCCCCAGGAACCATAGATTCTGGTTACCGCGGTGAGTTACAAATGATTTTAATCAACCATGATCCTAAGGAAAGTTTTGTAGTAAAACGTGGTGATCGCATCGCACAGTTGGTATTTCAAAAAGTTGAGCGAGCAGAGTTTGTTGAAGTTCTTGAACTGCCCGGATCTAATCGGGGTAGCGGTGGTTTTGGATCAACGGGAAAATCATGACCGAAGCGCATGATCACGAGGCTGATAAAGCCAAGATTGTTAACGCCCTGGGCGGCAAAAAAGGATTAATTGATTCTGGTTTACCAGCTCTAGTTTTTTTGGTGGCCTTTAATTTCACAAAAGATGTAAAGCAGGCCTCATACGCTGCACTAGGACTCTCCTTGATTTTGACTTTGATTCGCTTGGTGAAACGGGAAACAATTCAACACGCTATCTCGGGTGTGATTGGGGTTCTTGTCTGTTTTTGGTTGGCTAACCGCTCCGGAAATGCGGAGGATTTCTATCTGCCTGGTTTATGGACCAACGCAATCTACGGTGTCGTATACCTGATTTCCATTTTGGTACGTTGGCCAGTGATTGGTTTAATTGTTGGACCACTGCTCGAAGAGAATTTACGTTGGCGCAAGGATCCAGTCCGCACAAAGGTGTACATCAAGGCGACTTGGCTCTGGGTAGGAATGTTTACCATCCGACTTTTGGTGCAATACCCGCTTTATCTAGCGGAAAATGTAAATGCACTTGGCACTGCACGTTTAATTATGGGATATCCGTTATTCATCGCAACCGCTTGGGCGACCTGGTTAGTGATTAAGAGCGGACCAAAACTAAGGGAAGATCTAAGGGCTAACCCTTAAGAACAAAACATCCTTTTAGTTGCTCCTCGGCAGCCGCGGAGGCGACAAATATCAATTCATCTCCAGCAGAAAAAACATCATGCGCAGATGGTGCGATGACATGACCATCACGGATAATCGCAGCCAGTGAGGCATCATCGGGAAGTTGAATTTCCTCAACGCTTTTTCCAATACAAGAAGAATCATCAGGCAGGGTTAGCTCAACAAGGTTTGCTTCACCGGCCTTTAATGAGAAGAGTCGAACTACATCTCCAACTGAAACCGCTTCCTCTACTAGGGCAGCAATGATGCGCGGGGTTGATACCGCAACATCTACTCCCCATGAAGAGTCAAACATCCATTCATTTTTGGGATGATTTACTCTTGCAACAACTCGAGGAACTCCATACTCAGTCTTTGCCAATAGCGAAGCTACAAGATTTACCTTGTCATCTCCGGTAGCAGCAACCATTACCTGACAGGTATCCAGCTTTGCCTTATCAAGAGAGCTAATCTCACAAGCATCAGCTAATAACCACTCAGCAGAAGGCACACTCTCCATCTTTAGCGATTTAGGATTCTTATCAATTAATAAAACTTGATGGCCATTTGCAATAAGTTCTCGGGCGATGGCACGTCCTGCGTTTCCAGCTCCTGCGATAGCTATTCTCATTACTCACCACCAGGGGCTTGGCTTAGAGACTTTTCAGTGGCTGAAAGATTTGTGTCCTCCACCATTACATGGACAACATCACCTTCCTGCAAAACGGTGTGCTCATTTGGAATTATGCCTTCGCCCAACCTCGTAATAAAGGCAACGCGACAAGAAGTATGTTGCTCTATTAAGGAGACAGGTTTACCAAACCAATCTCTATGTAACGGCATTTCTGCCAGCTGGACCTTTCCTGATGCATCCTGCCACTCTGATCTAGAACCCTGCGGCAAAATTCGTCGCATAATCTGATCAGTGGTCCATAAAACTGTAGCTACAGTTGGAATTCCAAGACGTTGATAAATCTCGGCTCGAGCCGGATCGTAAATACGGGCTACAACACTTGCAACTCCGTAATTTTCCCGCGCCACACGAGCAGCAAGAATATTTGAGTTATCACCATTTGAAACCGCAGCAAATGCATCAGCTCTTTCAATTCCAGCCTCTAACAATGTATCTCTATCAAATCCCACACCGGCGACGGTGAGTCCATTGAAATCCGCGCCCAACCTTCGGAAAGCTTCGCGATCTTGATCTATTACCGCAACTGAGTGTCCGAGTGCTTGAAAATCTTTAGCCAAGGTAGAGCCGACTCGTCCGCATCCCATGATGACGATATGCACAAAAGGAGAATCTACACCTTTAGGCTAGTTACCTGGAAATCTGCGCCATTTGTCGCGGTTAATTGCGAGGGAGAAGCTGTGGAAGTTGGCGACCAAGTTGAGGTCGAAGTTAACTCAATAGCTCATGGCGGTCATTGTGTGGCTCGATATAACGGCCAGGTGATCTTTGTTAGACATGCAATTCCTGGTGAAAAGGTAATCGTTGAAATTACCGATAAGAGTAAGAATTTTGCGCGCGGGAATTGCGTAAGAGTCATAGAGGCATCTCCTCATCGCATTAAGCCCAATTGTAAGTTTGCTCATCCTGCGGGTTGCGGTGGTTGCGATTTTCAACATATCGAGCTGGGCTACCAAAGAGCTCTAAAAGCGGAGATCATTCGAGAACAGTTTGCTCGCTTAGCTAAATTAGATATTGCAATTGAGGTTGAGAAAGTTGAACCAACCACTAACTGGCGAAGCCGAATGGAGTTCACAGTTTCGGAAAACCGTAAATTAGCTCTTCATGTAGCCCGAAGCAATGAATTGGTTGAAATCGATAATTGCAACATTGCGCATTCGAATATAGATATCACTGAAATAAATAACCGACGCCTTCCGGTTGGGAAGAAAGTTGATGTGGTTATCTCTTCGGCTGGTGATAGAGAGATAGTTGTGGAGGGCAGAGAAAATTTAGCGTTGATTAGCGAGAACTCATCAGGTTTTGAGTTTTCACTAAATCCAATTACCTTCTGGCAAAGCCATGTCAGTGCTCCGCAGATTTTGACTGACACGGTCAGAGATTATGCAGAGTTGAAGTTAGGCGATCATCTATTTGATTTGTACGGTGGTGCGGGTCTATTTACCGGATCTCTAATTAATGAAGTAGGTCCGGGCGGCAGAGTTACTTTGATCGAATCTGATGAGAACGCCATCATCGATGCGCGAAGAAGCTTTGCAACTAAGGAAAATGTTGAGATTGTGCAGGCCCAGGTAGAGAGGGCGCTTAAGGATTATCGCTCTGCCAATGTTGTAGTTCTAGATCCGCCCAGAGCCGGCGCTGGCATCGCTGTAATTAATGCAATCGCAAAACTAAAACCACGCAATATTGTTTACGTAGCCTGTGATCCCGCTGCTTTGGCCCGAGATACCGCTTATCTACGGGATGCAGGTTTCCAATTAAAGGCGTTGCGGGCATTTGACCTCTTTCCGATGACGGCACACATGGAGTGTGTGGCGCGTTTCATGCCAGCCTAGAGTGGGCTCGCCAGTTAGAACTGCTTTTAGAACTTAAGCAGGAAATCATGGCCAGTTAGTATTCAGCCATGAGCAAAAACTCCTTTGATGCACAAAGCACCCTCGAAGTTGCCGGTAAGAGCTATCAGATCTTTGATATCACCAAACTTCCAGCCGCAGCGGATTTACCGTTCTCCCTGAAAATCCTGCTGGAAAACCTGCTTCGCACAGAGGATGGAGCCAACATCACCGCCAAGCAGATAGAGGCTTTGGCATCTTGGAACCCTGATTCGCAACCTGATACTGAAATTCAATTCACTCCGGCTCGAGTAATTATGCAGGACTTCACTGGAGTGCCTTGCGTCGTAGATCTAGCAACGATGCGTGAAGCGATTGCTGAACTAGGTGGAGATCCTGCTCGAGTTAACCCACTTGCACCAGCTGAGTTAGTTATTGATCACTCAGTTATTGCAGATACATATGGAAGTAAAGACTCTTTTGCCCAGAATGTGGAAATCGAGTACCAGAGAAACACCGAGCGATATCGATTCCTGCGCTGGGGTCAAAGTGCCTTTGATGAGTTCAAGGTAGTTCCACCCGGAACCGGCATTGTTCACCAGGTAAATATCGAGTACTTAGCCCGCGTAGTTATGACTAGAAGTGTTGGGGGAGTTGAGCGGGCCTATCCAGATACGGTTGTTGGCACCGACTCACACACAACAATGGTTAATGGACTTGGAGTGTTGGGTTGGGGCGTAGGAGGAATTGAGGCTGAAGCAGCACTATTAGGTCAGCCGGTATCCATGTTGATTCCACGTGTCGTTGGATTCAAGTTAAGCGGCTCACTTCCAGTAGGAACTACCGCAACTGATTTGGTTTTAACTATCACAGAGATGTTGCGCAAACATGGAGTAGTTGGCAAATTTGTTGAGTTCTATGGACCGGGAGTTAGTGCTTTGCCAATGGCTAACCGAGCAACCATTGGAAATATGTCTCCTGAATATGGTTCTACTGTTGCAATCTTCCCAATTGATGAAGAAACAATTAAGTATTTACAGCTCACCGGTCGTAATTCAGAGCAACTAGAGCTGGTTGAAAAGTATGCGAAGCGACAGGGTATTTGGCATGATCCAAAGGCCACGCCAAGATATTCGGAGCATCTCGAGCTTGACTTAGCACAGGTGGTTCCATCGATCGCAGGTCCAAAGCGACCACAGGATCGAGTTTCTTTAAGTGAGGCGAAAAGCGCTTTTGCAAAAGCGGTTCCAACTTATCTGTCGGAGAAGTCAGCCAAACAACCCGTTCCAGTTACCGTTAATTCAAAATCTGGAGCGGTAACAAATGGCTCTGTTGTAATTGCTTCAATCACCTCTTGTACCAATACCTCTAATCCCAGCGTCATGATAGGTGCGGGTCTGCTTGCTAAGAAAGCGGTAGAAAAAGGATTAGTCAGCAAGCCTTGGGTAAAAACTACTTTGGCTCCAGGTTCAAAGGTGGTTACTAATTACTATGAAAAAGCTGGCTTAACCCCATATCTAGAGAAGTTGGGCTTTAACCTTGTGGGCTACGGCTGCGTAACCTGTATTGGAAACTCTGGTCCACTTCCAGTTGAGGTAAGTAAAGCGGTAAACGAAAATGATCTTGCAGTTGCTGCAGTTCTTTCGGGTAACCGAAATTTTGAAGGTCGCATCAGTCCCGATGTAAAGATGAATTATTTGGCTTCGCCACCACTGGTAGTGGCGTATTCAATTGCCGGCAGTATGGATCATGATTTTGACCGCGATCCACTTGGCAAGGATTCCAACGGTAATGATGTATTTCTAAAAGATATTTGGCCATCAACTGCGGAGATTCAAGCCGTCATCGATGAAGTGGTTTCCTCTGAGATGTTTAAGAAGGATTACTCCAGCGTTTTTGCTGGCGATAAGCACTGGACATCATTGGATACACCAACAGGCAAGGTATTCGAATGGGATTCCAACTCAACCTATGTCCGTAAACCGCCATACTTTGAGGGAATGCCACGCCAGCCAAAGCCGGTTACCGATATTAAAGCGGCTCGGGTGTTAGCAAAGTTAGGTGATTCAGTAACAACTGATCACATCTCTCCAGCCGGTTCAATAAAAGTAGATTCTCCAGCCGGCAAATACTTAGCTGAGCATGGTGTCGCAAAAGCTGATTTCAACTCTTATGGATCACGACGTGGCAACCATGAGGTAATGATTCGTGGCACCTTCGCCAATATTCGTTTGAAGAACCTGCTACTCAATGGTGTGGAAGGTGGATTCACCAGAAACTTTTTAGCGGGTGGAGAACAGAGCACAATTTATGATGCATCGATGGCTTATCAAGCAGCAGGTGTGCCGCTAGTTATCTTGGCTGGCAAGGAGTATGGCTCTGGATCTTCTCGAGATTGGGCGGCAAAGGGAACCGCTTTGCTAGGCGTTAAAGCGGTTATTGCCGAATCATTTGAACGCATTCATCGTTCAAATTTGATTGGCATGGGAGTTCTTCCACTGCAGTTCATGGATGGAGAAAATGCAGAGAGCCTCGGCTTAACTGGAGAAGAGGTTTTCTCAATCGAGGGAGTGACCGCACTCAATGATGGCTCGATTCCGAGCACGGTAAAGGTGAGCGCGGGAGATAAGAGTTTCACCGCAAAGGTACGTATAGATACCCCAGGTGAGGCGGATTACTACCGCCATGGCGGAATCATGCAGTACGTACTCCGCTCGCTCTTAGCCTAAATCTCGTTACCATTACAACATGAGGTTTCTGCCCCGGATTAAATCTCCTGGCGATTTGGCGCGTTTTGAGGTCAATGAGCTAAATGAGTTAGCTGCCGAGATTCGCAGTTTTCTTATAGAAAAGGTTTCACAATCCGGTGGTCATCTAGGTCCTAATTTAGGAATCGTTGAATTAACGATTGCATTACATAGGGTCTTTGAATCACCCAGAGATGTAATGGTCTTTGATACCGGTCATCAAACCTATGTACATAAAATTCTTACCGGAAGGGCCGCTGGCTTTGACAAGCTGAGACAACGTGGCGGGCTGGCCGGTTATCCAAATCGCTCCGAGAGCGAACATGATGTAATTGAAAACTCCCATGCCTCAACCGCACTTTCTTGGGCTGATGGGATTGCACGCGGTTTAATGATTAAAGGTGAGAAAGAGCGCACCGTTGTCGCCGTAGTTGGAGATGGCTCGTTGACCGGTGGCATGGCTTGGGAGGCTTTAAACAATATTGCCGCTTCAGAGGATCTGCGTTTGGTAATAGTGGTCAATGACAACGAACGCTCTTACTCTCCAACCATTGGTGGTGTAGCGACTTATCTATCAACATTGCGGGCAACACAGGGATACGAGAAGTTTCTAGAGTGGGGTAAAGGGGTTTTGGAGCGCACCCCAGTTGTGGGTCATCCAATCTATGAAACTCTGCACGGCATGAAAAAAGGAATTAAGGACATCGTTGCTCCGCAAGGCATGTTTGAAGATCTAGGCTTGAAGTACATCGGCCCAGTTGATGGTCATGACATTACCGCTCTAGAAAAGGCTCTGCAGCAAGCCAAGAAGTTTGAAGGACCCGTATTGGTTCATGCCATTACTGAAAAAGGTAGAGGACATGCTCCGGCAATACAGGATGAGGCAGAGAAGTTTCATGCCGTCGGAGTGGTGGATCCAGAAACTGGTGAGCCGCTAAACAAATCGGGTGAGTCTTGGACCGGTGTTTTTGCTAACTCTCTAGTTGAGTATGGAAGAAAGCGCTCTGATTTAGTGGCAATCACCGCAGCTATGCTGGGGCCGACCGGTTTGGATAAATTCCAAAAAGAGTTTCCAGAACGCACCTTTGATGTAGGTATTGCTGAGCAGCATGCAACAACATCAGCTGCAGGTATGGCATATACCGGACTGCATCCTGTGGTTGCGGTTTACTCGACATTTTTAAATCGCGCCTTCGACCAACTTTTATTGGATGTGGCATTACACAAAGCTGGTGTCACATTTGTTTTGGATCGTGCTGGCATCACCGGCGATGATGGTCCTTCCCACCATGGTATTTGGGATTTAGCTTTAACAGGAATTGTTCCGACCGCACATGTAGCAGCGCCCCGAGATGGCAAACTTCTCAATGAACTATTGGGCGAGTGTTTAGATATAAATAACGCACCATCTGTTATCCGTTTTCCAAAAGGCGCTGTAGCAAAAGATCTTCCTGCTTTTGAAAGAAGAGAGGGCCTAGATATTTTGTACCGTGGCGAAAGCGCTGATGTTTTGCTGGTGAGCATCGGCGCCATGGCAGCGATTGCAGTCGAAGCTGCGGCGCAGGCGTATCGGGAGGGAGTCGGTGTGACAGTTATCGATCCCCGTTGGGTTAAGCCTTTACCTGCTCAGGCCCTTATCTCTATGGCGC
>JBEDAQ010000020.1:0-6685 GCA_041177685.1 Actinomycetota bacterium
ATCTAGCTTTAACTACATCTCGTAAATACTGATACCCAGAGGAAATCGTGAGAACTATCGCTACTCCCAGCAAAATATCACGGGGTAAAAACAGATACTCCGGTAATGGCAATATGTAAAATCCAACCGAGAAGTTTTGAAGTAGCGATTTAATCTTGCCTCCTTTACTGGCGGCAATAATCCCTCTATTTAAAACGGCGAAACGCAAGATTGTTACACCAACTTCGCGCGCCAAAATCACAGTCGTGACCCACCAAGGCATCTTGTCCAAGATTGATAATCCAATCAGAGCGGTCGCAATGAATGCTTTATCGGCAATTGGGTCAAGCAAAGTACCGAAAGCCGAGATTTGATTTCTGCTTCTGGCAATGCGACCATCCAAAACATCTGTCATACCTACTATAAAGAACATTACCCAGGCGATGATCTGCCAATCAGGATCATTACCGCCATTTTTGAAAAGTGCCCAAGCACAAAATGGCAGGGCGAGAATTCGGGCTACCGTTAAGAGGTTGGGAAGATTCATAAAGGTTGCGCTACCAAATCTGCGCCAGCTACATCTACAACTACCGCTTCAACGTACTGCCCAACTTTGTAACCTGAGGTGGGGCGTCCTGGTGTGGAGATAAAGGTTGTTGAATCAACCTCTGGTCCCTGATGTTCCGCCCTCCCCTCTTGGGTTTCCTCATCCTCAATCAAAACCCTTACCTTTTGCCCGATTCGCTCAGCTGCACGCTGGTTTACCAGCTCTTCGGCCAATGAAGTCAGCTGATTAGTCCGGGTTTGAATTAGATCGGGGTCAACTTTATTTTCTAATTTCAGCGCCTCTGTGTTGTCCTCATCTGAGTAAGGAAAGATTCCAATCGCATCTAAGTCAGCGGCATTTATAAAATCCACTAACTCCTGGTACTCCTGCTCGGTTTCGCCTGGAAAACCAACAATGAAGTTGGAGCGAATTCCAGATTCAGGGTTCAAAGCTCGAATTTGAGTAATCAAATGCAAGAACTTCTCAGCATCGCCAAAACGACGCATTCTACGCAACAAGGTTCCGGATGCATGCTGGAAGGAGATATCAAAATAGGGCACAACTTTTTCGGTAGCGACCATGGCTTGTAAAAGTGTGGGACGAATTTCTGCCGGCTGCAAATATGAGAGCCTGATGCGTTCGATCCCTTCAATTTTGGCTAACTCCGGCAGCATCGATTCCATAACCTTGAGGTCACCGAAATCTTTGCCATACGAGGTGGTGTTCTCGCTAACTAAAAAGATTTCACTTACACCATTTTGTGCCAACCAAGCCGCTTCCTCCAAGATTTCTGTTGGGCGTCTGGAAACAAAGGCGCCGCGAAAAAGTGGTATTGCGCAAAAAGAGCATCTGCGGTCACAACCTGATGCAATCTTCAATGGCGCCATCGGTGAATTACCTAAACGTTTGCGAGAAAAGGTACTGCCCTGCCCCATAGAAAGTGGTGTCTCTTTTACCGCGCGTGTGGTTTGCCGGGCTGCAGGAGAAATTGGAATTAAGGTTCGGCGATCCTTTGGAGTATGTGCCTTTGGTTTATCGCCATCCAAAATCTTGCGTAATCTCTGAGAGATATCTTGATAGTCATCAAATCCTAAAATCGCATCTGCTTCAGGTAGCGCATCAGCTAACTCTTTTCCATAACGCTCAGCCATGCAACCAACCGCTACGACGGCACGCAAACTGCCATCTGCCTTAAGTGCATGAGCCTCCAAAAGCGCATCAACTGAGTCTTTTTTAGCTGATTCAATAAAGCCACAGGTGTTTACGACCGCGATATCTGCGTTTGCCGCATCATCAACCAAAACCCAACCATCGTCAGAGAGTCTTCCCGCTAACTCCTCAGAATCCACATCGTTGCGGGCACAACCCAATGTCACTAAGGCAACGGTTTTTGGATTTGAGTTTGGGAGTGACACCCCCGCATTCTATAGATGAAAGCTGCGATTAACCCTGATTATTGCTGGCTTGCGGACCGAATTCCAGTCTAACAACCTCGCCAACTCTTCCAGGTACGCCTAAATCTTCGCCATTAACTTTTAGCTTAACCGCGCCTGCGTTTCCAATTACTAGGTACAACAACTGATTGTCACTAAAGGTTCTGGATTCACCTTGACGGATTCGACCACTGAATTGTGTAGCGCCAGTTGAATCATTAACCGCTACCCAAGAAAGTCCATTTACTCCAGTCAAAACAACCTCTACTCCATCTCTTGCCTCTGCTACCGCACCATTGGATTGGTTTGAATTTGTAGAATTGGTTACAACATTTTGTTCTTCAGAGCTTCCATTTGAGGTTGAGAAAATTAAGGCTCCCACTAATCCAAATATCGCAACCCCAGCACCTACACCACTAAGTGCTTTCCATGAGATTGGCTTGCGTTCCTTTATTGCGGGTGTTGCGCTGTTGTCATTAAGCAAATCTCTAATTGATTTACTTAATGGAATTGTTTGTGATTCAAAGGCGATTAGAACTTCAGAATCCCCTACCCCACAAATGCGGGCAATAGTTCTGATGTGACCACGTGCATAAGTTGGCCCACCACAGGTTGAAAAATTATCGCGCTCAAGATCCTCAATAACAGTTTCAGGTATGCGAGTGCGAGCAGCGAGTTGCTCAACAGTAAAGCCTGCTGACTTTCGCATCTCTTGCAGTGAACTGCCTACTGACATTGTCGCCTCACAACATTTCTAACTGGGGCGCAAATTGTAGAAGCAGCGAGTAATTGGGCACAACTGGCCAAACTCAATTACTGGGGTGAATTACTGAGAATCACCCCTGAATGACTTCGAGCACTGAGGCTAAATCCTCTTGCTTAACCAAGACAACTCGTGCCTTTGAGCCCTCAGATGGTCCGACAATTCCACGGCTCTCCATCAAATCCATCAACCGACCCGCTTTAGCAAAACCAATTCTTAATTTGCGTTGCAACATTGATGTAGAACCAAATTGCGTGCTCACAACAAGTTCTATAGCTTGAATTAATAACTCCTTGTCATCGCCAATGTCATCATCGCCTGATCGTGCACTGACAACAGGTTTCAGAATATCTTCACGATAAACCGGTTGTAGCTGGGATTTAACATGAGATACAACTGATTCAATCTCACGTTCGGAAACATAAGCACCTTGGATACGCATTGCCTTGCTGGCACCCATAGGAAGGAATAATCCATCTCCTTGGCCAACTAGTTTCTCTGCACCTGGAGTATCCAAAATAACTCGGGAATCAGCCAATGAAGAGGTAGCAAAGGCAAGACGTGAGGGAACGTTGGCCTTAATTAACCCAGTAACGATATCTACCGAAGGTCTCTGCGTTGCAATAACTAAGTGAATTCCCGCAGCACGTGCTAATTGAGTAATTCGAACAATTGAATCCTCTACATCTCGAGCCGCTACCATCATTAGATCTGCTAACTCATCCACAACCACTAATAGATATGGGTATGGTTCTAACGCTTGATCCGCTCCCTCTTTTGCAGTTACCTTTCCAGAGCGCACCGCTTTATTGAAATCATCAATATGTCTAAAGCCGTAGGTAGAAAGATCGTCATATCGCATATCCATCTCACGAACTACCCAAGCCAAAGCCTCTGCAGCTTTCTTTGGGTTTGTGATTATGGGTGCAATGAGATGAGGAATGCCTTCATAGGCGTTTAATTCAACTCGTTTGGGATCGATCAAGATTAATCGAACATCATTTGGTGTAGCTCTCATCAAAATCGAGGTCACTAATGAGTTAATCATCGAAGATTTACCAGCACCAGTAGCGCCGGCGACCAGAAGATGTGGCATCTTGGCCAAGTTGGCGCAGATAAAATTGCCCTCGACATCTTTACCAAGAGCGATAACCATTGGGTGATGATCATTTCCAGCAACACTGGAGCGTAAAACATCGCCCAGGGAGACAATTTCGCGATCGGTATTTGGAATCTCAATGCCTACAGCAGATTTGCCTGGAATTGGAGAGAGGATCCTGACATCACTGCTGGCTACCGCGTAGGCGATATTTTTACTCAGAGCTGTTACCGCCTCGACCTTAACTCCTGAACCTAATTCAACCTCATATCGGGTTACGGTTGGACCACGCATAAAACCTGTAACTTCACAATCAATTTCAAATTGTGCAAATACCTCTGTTAAGGCTTGAACAATTTGATCATTGGCCTTGGTTTTACCTTTTGTAGGCGGGGTAGTTCTCAAAAACTCCATACTAGGAAGTTCGTATGGATCACTGGAGGAAAGTACCAACTGCACCGGACGAGCTGGTTTGCTTTCACTCTGAGGCTTGGGAATCTCTACCGTGAACTCTTCATCAAAGCTCTCTTCATCAATCTCTTCCTCTTCATCATCATCCTGATTTGAAAACTCTTGCACCAAAGGTGTTTCGAATGGCGGTGTGTCGGCGATTTCAAACTCTTCGGCTTTGCGCTCGCGACGTTCCTCCAAAGCGGTACCTACCTTGGAGCTCGCCCCAGTCGCCAATCCTTTTAACAAATTTAGAATTTTTGAGAAAGGAGTAGCGGTAATTACTAAAACTCCAAATAACAAGGTTAAGAAAAGAATTGGAATTGCCAGTACATCTGTCACTAAGGCAACCAGTGGAGTTGAGATTGCGTAACCAATCCACCCGCCACCCTCCCGCATCGCGGTAGCCCCAGTATTTATGGAGGAGGGATTAATTATGTGAATTAAAGCGGTTGAGCTGAGAATTAATAACAAGGAGCCAATTGTGATTCGGCCATTTGCCGCTTTGTCATCCGGGGCTCTGAACATCCGCAATGCAAAGTAGGCAAAGAGAATTGGAGTGCAAATAGCTAGGCGGCCAACTGCACCATAAAAGAAGGCGTAAGCGGCGTTACCAAACCAGTTTTCAAGTTGCCACCAAGTAGTGGCTGCGGCTATCAAAGCAATAATAAAAAGTAGAAGTCCAAAACCATCACGTCGATGTTCAGGATCTAAATCCTTAGCTCCACGGGTAATTACCCGAATTGTGGCCCCTAAGGATTTTGCAAAGCTACGCCAGATTAGGGCCAGGGTGCGGCTCAACGCCGGTATGACACCGTTGCGCTTTTTTGGGGAATTTTTCTTAGCCACAACGAAAAATCGTATTAGAAATGTTTTTTTGCAACCGCGAGGCGCGCCGTTGGAACCGCGTTTACACCTCTATTACTACGGGCACAATCATTGGGCGGCGACGATGTTCCTCTCCAACCCAACTTCCTACAGTTTTCCTGACAACTTGGGATAACTGGTGGGTGCCATTTATGCCACCTGCAACAGCTCCAGCTAGCGCATTTTCAATTCGGGTTTTAACCTCATCAAAAAGCGCCAAATCCTCTGCAAAACCGCGGGCGTGAATATCTGGCCCGGCCACTATTTTTCCAGTTTGAGAATCAATAACTACGATTACCGAAATAAATCCTTCTTCACCCAAAATTCTTCTATCTTTTAATGATGCTTCAGTAATGTCACCAATGCTGTGTCCATCAACGTATACATAACCGACGGGAACCGCACCAACAACCTGCGCTTTCCCTTCTGCTAAATCAACTACAACTCCATTGTCTACAACAACTGTGTTGGATCTCTTAACTCCAGTGGAAACCGCTAGCTCAGCATTTGCCTTCATATGTCGCCATTCACCGTGAACCGGCATCACATTCTTGGGTTTAACAATGTTGTAGCAGTACAAAAGCTCGCCAGCTGCTGCATGTCCAGATACATGAACCAAAGCATTGCCTTTATGTACTACCCGAGCTCCAAATCGGGTTAGCTCATTAATTACTCGATAAACCGAGTTTTCATTACCGGGAATTAGCGAGGAGGCCAAAATTACTGTGTCACCGGCTCCTACTTTTATTCGATGATCGCCATTTGCCATTCTCGATAATGCAGCCAGAGGTTCACCTTGCGAACCAGTGCAAATCAAAACGATCCCATCACCTGCATCATCAATCTCATCGATGTCTAGCAAGGTATTCGGTGGGATATGTAGATATCCCATTTCCGAAGCTAGGTTCATATTCCGCACCATTGAGCGACCTACGAAAGCAACTTTGCGACCATGGGTATATGCAATATCTATTACTTGCTGGATGCGATGAACATGTGATGCAAAGGATGCAACTATCACGCGTCGCTTTGTTGATTCAATTACCCGATCTAAAACCGGCATGATTTCCCGCTCTGAGGTTGTAAAACCAGGGATATCAGCATTAGTTGAATCAACCATAAATAGATCAACACCGGATTCACCCAATGTGGCAAAACGCGCTAAATCAGTTGTACGACCATCAAGCGGAAGTTGATCCATCTTGAAATCACCGGTGTGCAGAACTAACCCTGCAGGAGTTTTGATTGCAACCGCTAGGGCATCTGGAATTGAGTGATTAACCGCAATGAACTCCAGTTCGAAATCTCCAACTTTTCTCTTTTGTCCTTCACGGACCTCTATCGTTATGGGAGAAATCCGGTGTTCCTTAAGCTTTCCTTTCGAGAAAGCCAAAGTAAGAGCAGAGCCGATAACTGGAATGTTCTCCCGCTCCCGCAATAAATAGCCAAGAGCGCTGATGTGATCCTCATGGCCATGAGTTAGAAATACCGCTTCGACATCATTTAATCTCTCGCGGATATAAGAGAAGTCAGGCAAGATTAAATCA
>JBEDAQ010000021.1:0-2809 GCA_041177685.1 Actinomycetota bacterium
GGTGCATCAACCGCTGCAACTACCGCCTCTTGATCAACGTCGCACATAAGTGAGATTTTCTTCTTAACGCCAACTGGAATCTCTCTATCAGAACGGAGCACAACCGCATCTGGTGAAATACCAATCGAACGCAGTGCCTGCACTGAATGCTGAGTTGGTTTTGTTTTTAGCTCTCCAGATGGACCGATATAAGGTACTAATGAAACATGCAGATAGAAAACGTTTTCTCTTCCAACTTCTTGCCTAATCTGTCTGGCGGCTTCCAAGAAAGGTAAAGATTCAATATCTCCAACCGTTCCTCCGATTTCAGTTATAACTATGTCGATATCGGGGGCCGCCATGGCCTTCATGCGGTCCTTTATCTCATTTGTTATGTGCGGAATAACCTGAACGGTATCCCCTAAGTACTCACCGCGGCGCTCTCTTGCGATCACTCGGGAGTAAACCTGACCGGTCGTCACATTTGCTGAACCATGCAGATTTGTATCGAGAAAACGCTCATAATGACCGATATCAAGATCTGTTTCAGCGCCGTCGTCGGTGACAAAAACCTCACCATGTTGGAAGGGATTCATCGTCCCGGGATCAACATTTATATAGGGATCGAGCTTTTGCATGGTCACGCGGAGGCCACGGGCACGTAACAACCGACCTAAACTTGATGCGGTTAAACCTTTGCCAAGACTTGAGGCGACTCCGCCAGTGACGAAAAGATGCTTGGTCACATGATTGGCGGTCATGGGTGGCGAACTTATCACGCCTTCTGGGCTAAACGTAAATTCAATAGTTCGCGAGCGTGCTCTTGGGCGTGTTCCGAACCTTCGACTCCGGAAAGCATTCGAGCAATCTCCAACTCCCTCTCTGATTCCGAGATGGCTCGAATAGAACTCTCCGTTACAGCTCCTTCGTTATTCTTCTCAACCTTGATGTGATGGTCAGCCCAGATCGCAACCTGCGGCAAGTGCGTAACCACAATTACTTGAGCTTCACCTGCCAACCTCTTAAGCCGCCTACCTACATCTAGCGCTGCTTTTCCTCCTACGCCAGCATCAACTTCATCAAAAATATAGGTGCCGACCGGATAGCTATGAGCAATTACAACTTCGATGCCCAGCATTAATCTTGAGAGTTCGCCACCACTTGCCGCCTTTGCTATCGGTAGCAAATCACCTCCACTGTGCGCAGAGAACAAAATCTGAATCTCATCCAAGCCAAAACTTTGGAAATCAGAATCTGATTGACCAGTACGTGAATTAACGGTCACGGATAGCCTGGCCTTTGGCATCGCCAAAAGTTGTAACTCTTGCTCTACTTGTTTTGCGAACTTAATTGCGGCTGCAGTTCGAATCGCAGTAAGTCGAGCGCCACATTTCAATAGTACCTCTCGCTTCTTTTCAACCTCTTTTGCCAATTGTGCAATTCTTTCATCCCCACCATCTAGATCTTTAATGCGTTCGCCAGCCAAAACACCTCGCTCAATAGCCTCGTTGTAGCATTCTTGGCGATCTGTTGAAGTTCCATATTTCTTTGAGAAGTTCAACAATAGCGAACGGCGCTGCAATGCATTCTCTAATGCATTGGGATCGGCCTCTAAGCCATCAAGGTACCGCTGCAAATCGCCTGATGCATCGATTAGATTGAACAGAGCCTCAGATATACGTTCTTGAATCTCATCTAACTTCGGATCTTTACCGCGGGCTGCGTGCAGGTATCTTTTGCTATGCTGCAACGAGTTAAGGCCACCTTGTTCCTCGTGATTTAGCGCTTCGCTAGCCCCGGTTGCTGCAATTCGTAGCTCTTCAATAGAACCCAATTTGGAGATCAGGTTATCCAATACGTTCAGCTCATCTACTTGCGGTTTTATTTTGCGGTACTCGCCATCCAACTCTGATAATTCTCTTATTAATCTCTCTTTATCTCGAGAAGCTTTTGTTAACTCCTCAATCTGTTTCTTCAAAGATAAATACTCTTCAAGCTCTGCGCGATACTCCTTCAAAACGGGTGATATTTCCGCATCGCAGTAACTATCGAGGACCTCTCGCTGCTTAGCCGGTTTTGATAAAACCTGATTAGCATGTTGACCATGAACCTCTATTAGATGTTCTGATAACTCATTCAAGATTGCCGCTGTAGTGCTCACCCCACTCACCAGGGCCCGGCTCTTGCCATCCTTGGCAACATTGCGATTGAGCAGGATTGCGCCCTCTTCAATAATTGCATCATTTTGCTCTAGTAGCTCTTTAATTTCCGGGGTTATGGGATTGGGAAGGAGAAACCTTCCTGAAGTAGTTAACCTCTCTTGCCCAGTGCGAACGAGATCAGAATCAGCCCTCCCGCCCAGAATCAGATTCAACGCGGACAACAACATCGTTTTTCCGGCGCCTGTTTCACCGGTAATAACATTTAAACCTGGCTTGAATTCAACCTGAGCGTTATCTATAACACCAAGCCCACGAATCGATATTTCCTGCAAGTGTGAGCGTGTGCTCGCACTTTTTTTACTCACCACGCCACCCATCCACCGGCAATTTGAACTTTGCCACTAACCGATCTGTAAAAGCTACCTCTTCTATATGAGCCAGATTTATAAAGGATTTATCGCTGGTAATTAATATGCGATCTGATTCAACTAATTTGAATTTACGTAAACCATCAGCCGAGAGCACTCCTTCTTCACTCTCTAAATCGATGGCGATCTGCGATTTCGGCGATACCACCATAGGGTCCGAGAAAAGGGCGTGAGCAGCTAGAGGCAAAAGCACTAGTGCTTCAACATCTGGCCAGACAACTGGGCCACCGGCGCTAAAAG
>JBEDAQ010000022.1:0-6428 GCA_041177685.1 Actinomycetota bacterium
GCGATTGTCAGCTTGTCATGAACTGAAAGGTTTAGCCCTTCTTGTTGTGCGCCATCCCGCAGAGTTGTGTCATAGATATGGAATGAATCAGAAACCGTCATTGGGAAACTTTCTTCATCCACCCATGTTTATCAGCAATAGTTCCATGTTGAATACCCAATAAGTGATTGCGGATTTCCATGGTGATTTGGCCAGGATTTCCATCTCCAGTTATCCATGTTCCATGGACACTCTTTGCGGTACCAACTGGGGCAATTACCGCCGCGGTTCCGCAGGCAAAAATCTCTGAGATCTCTCCACTTGCAACTCCATCTCGCCATTCGTCAATTGAGATCATTCCCTCTTCTACTTGATAACCAAGATCTGAGGCGACAGAGAGAATTGAGTCTCTAGTAATTCCAGGTAAAAGAGTTCCAGTTAATTTAGGTGTGAAGATTGTGGCGTCCTTGCCGCGGCCTTTTACGAAGTACAGGTTCATACCGCCCATCTCTTCGATATAGCGGCGCTCTTTAGCATCAAGCCAAACAACTTGATCACATCCTTGTGCTGCAGCTTGTTGTTGGGCGAGCAAAGAAGCTGCGTAATTACCGCCGCACTTTGCTTCACCTGTTCCACCAAGGGCAGCACGTACATACTCTGTAGAGATCCAAACTGTTACCGCTTTTGCCGCATTGAAGTAAGCCGCAGCGGGTGTGGCAATTACCGCGAACAAAGCCTGATTGGAGGGTCGTACTCCCAATCCAACCTCAGTGGCAATCATGAAAGGTCTGATGTACAAAGATTCGCCAACTTTTTTCGGAACCCAACCAGAATCAATTCGAACCAGAGCCTCTACAGCACTGACAAAATCGGCAACCGGCAACTCAGGAAGAGTGATGCGGGCTGCGCTCTTAGCAAATCTCAGACCATTAGCCTCAGGACGAAACAAAGCGATTGAACCATCAGGTTGCGAGTAAGCCTTCATACCTTCAAAGATCTCTTGTCCGTAATGAAAAACCATTGCGGCTGGATCCAAACTAATTGGACCATAAGCCTGAACACTTGCATCAGACCAACCGGAACCCTGATTCCATTGCGCGGTAACCATGTGATCGGTGAAGTACTTACCACACCCTGGCTCTGCAACTCTTTTTTCCCGCTCTTCTACTGGAACCGAATTGCTAGTTGGCGTGATATTTATTTTCATTATGCCAACGCCTTTACCAATGAATCGCCAACATCTTTGGTAGAACGCTTAGCGGTACCGCGCTGCAATATGTCCTGCTCCACTGCTTTTTCAACATCTGCTGCGGCTTGATCTAAGCCAAGGTGTCTGAGCATCATGGCAACAGACATAACTGTTGCGGTTGGATCTGCGACTCCTTTGCCTGCGATATCTGGAGCTGAACCATGGACCGGTTCGAACATAGATGGGAATTTACCTTCTGGATTGATATTGCCAGAAGCAGCTAATCCAATTCCACCGCAGATTGCGGCTGCGATGTCTGTAAGGATGTCACCAAATAGATTGTCTGTTACTACAACATCGAAGCGCTCTGGATTTGTCACGAAGAACATCGATGCGGCATCGACGTGAAGATAATCAGTAGTTACATCCGGAAACTCTTTTGCCACCTCATTAAAGGTGCGGGTCCATAAACTTCCGGCGCGCACCAAAACATTGTTTTTGTGAACCAGAGTTAATTTCTTGCGCGGTCTGGATTGTGCGCGAGCAAAAGCATTGCGAATAACACGCTCTGCACCTCTTCTAGTGTTTAGCGATTCCTCTGTTGCAATCTCACTTGAAGTACCTTCAGCTAAAACTCCACCAGCACCGACATAGGGACCTTCGGTGCCTTCTCTGACTACAACAAAGTCAATAGGTGCTTCTGTGCGCAGTGGACCAGTAGTTCCTGGATAAAGTCGAGCCGGACGTAGATTTATGTAATGATCAAATGCGAATCTCAGCTTGAGAAGCAATCCGCGTTCTAGAACACCACTTGGAACTGATGGGTCGCCAACCGCTCCTAGCAAAATAACATCAAAACCCTTTAACTCCTCCAATACCGCATCCGGCAAAGTTTCTCCGGTGCGGTGCCAAAGACGAGCACCAAGATCAAACTCTTTTTTAGCAAAGGAAACGCCATATTTGGCGGCTACCGCATCAAGAACTTTTACCCCTTCAGCAACAACTTCAGGCCCGATACCGTCGCCACCAATTAAAGCTAGTTTGTATTGCTTGCTCATGATTGCAATGAAACCGATCTCGCTACTCGTGCACCAATCTCTTTTGCGATCTGTGCAACTACTTGAGCTGAAATAGCGGAGTCAACAGTTAGAGCCATCAAAGCCTCTCCTCCAGCTTTGTCACGCGCTACCTGCATATTTGCAATATTGGTCTTGGCATTTCCAAGGATATTTCCCACGCTGCCAACAACACCTGGCTTATCTTCGTAAACCAAGAAGAGCAGGTGATCTGCAGGAGGCAGTTCGATATCAAACTTGTTGATTCGAACAATCTTTTCAACTTTGCGGATTCCCATCAAAGTGGCATCAACCTCAACGCGGTTGCCATTTGAGAATGCAGCACGCAGTGAAATCATGCTGCGGTAGTCCTCACACTCAGCCTCCGTAACTACCGATGAGGTTAAGCCTTTTTCCGCAGCCAAGTTTGGTGAGTTTACGTAGGTAACATCCTCCATACCGGTTGCAATAAGTGCACCTTTCAAAGCTGAGGTTCCTAATATCGAGCAGTCATGCTCAGATACCTCACCGCTAACGGTGATCTCGATAGAAACTGGTAACTCCGCCTCAAAGGCTGTTGCAATCTGCGCCATCTTTTCAACTAATGGCAGGGATGGACGAATCTCTTCATGGATTTCGCCACCTTTAACATTTACCGCATCAGGAACTAACTCTCCAGACAAAGCTTTTCGCACTGAAACAGCTACTGCGATACCAGCTCGCTCTTGTGCTTCATCTGTAGAAGCACCGAGGTGAGGTGTTGCAACAACTTGATCAAGGGCGAACAAAGGTGAATCGGTGCATGGTTCAGTGGCAAAAACATCAAGACCTGCGCCGGCTACTCGACCTTCAGAGATTGCTGCATACAACGCAGCTTCATCAAGAACTCCGCCTCGAGCGGCGTTAATAATGCGCACTGTTGGCTTTACCTTCTTCAAAGCGGCTTCACCAATTAAATTCGCGGTTTCCTTGGTTTTTGGCAGGTGAATAGTAATGAAATCTGATCTCTCAAGAAGTTCATCAAGTGAAACTAAATCGACGCCAAGTTGTGCAGCGCGGGCTGGTTGTAGGTATGGATCATATGCAACTACCTTCATGCCAAATGCCTGCATGCGGTGCGCAACTAACTGACCGATTCTTCCAAACCCAACCACACCAAGTGTTTTTTCAAATAGCTCTGCACCTGTGTACTTAGAACGGGCCCACTTGCCATTTTTCAGTGCGGCATGAGCCGGTGAAACATGACGCGCTGAAGCCAACAAAAGTGCAATCGCAAGCTCAGCTGCGCTAACAATATTTGAGGTCGGTGCGTTAACAACCATCACACCAGCGGCGGTAGCGGCTGGAATATCAACGTTGTCGAGACCCACTCCGGCTCGGGCGATAACCTTCAAACCTTTTGCTGCAGCAATCGCCTCTGCATCCATTTTTGTGGCGGAGCGTATTAATACCGCGTCAACACCTGCAGCTAAGGCAGGCAATAACTCGGCACGATTGGCACCATCACAGTTACGGATTTCGAAATCTGGACCCAGCGCCTCAAGGGTTGCTGGACTCAACTCCTCCGCAATTAATACAACAGGTTTACTCACGCGCGGCAGAGCCTTCCTTATAGTCATCTTTATTGGCAGCCTTTACCCAGGACATCATCTTGCGCAGTTCGCGACCAACTTCCTCGATTGGGTGTTGTTCGCCTTTAGCGCGCAACGCTTTGAACTCTGGTGCGCCGGCATCTTGATCTTCAATAAAGCGTTTTGCAAAAGCGCCACTTTGAATATCAGCCAAGACCGCCTTCATATTTTCTTTGACATGTGGATCAATTACACGTGGACCAGAGATGTAATCTCCGTATTCTGCAGTGTCAGAGACTGACCATCTCTGCTTCGCAATTCCGCCTTCATACATTAAATCAACAATTAACTTGAGCTCATGTAAGCACTCAAAGTATGCAACCTCTGGTTGATAACCAGCCTCAATCAAGGTCTCAAAGCCATACTGAACTAATTGAGATGCACCGCCACAAAGTACTGATTGCTCTCCAAATAGATCGGTTTCAGTCTCTTCGGTAAATGTGGTGAGAATTCCACCAGCTCGCAAACCACCCATGGCTTTTGCATATGAAAGTGTTAGAGGCCAAGCATTTCCAGTGGCATCCTGCTCCACCGCAACGATGTCTGGAACTCCGCGGCCAGCTACATATTCACGGCGAACCAAGTGACCTGGGCCTTTTGGTGCAACCATGCAAACATCAATATTGGCTGGTGGCTTGATGTAACCAAATCGAATATTGAAGCCATGTCCAAAGAACAAAGCATCGCCAGCTTTCAGATTTGGCTCGATTGACTCTTTATAAATGTGACGTTGTTTGTGATCAGGCGCCAACAACATTATGACCGTTGCTTCCTTTACGGCTTCGGCAACTGTTACAACACGCAGACCTTCCTGCTCAGCTTTAGCACGTGACTTGGAGCCCTCGGCCAGACCAACACGGACATCTACTCCGCTATCTCTTAGATTCAATGCATGCGCATGACCTTGTGAACCGTAACCGATGACCGCAACCTTTCGGCCTTGAATAACCGATAGATCTGCATCTTCGTCATGATAGATAGTTGCCACGTTCGCTCCAGCTTTCTTTTTGTTTGTGTTCTGATTCGATATTTAGTTTTGGTAATCCTCTGTCTGACTATGCGACTCTGATGAGGCTAGTCCAGTTTCTTGCAAAGTACGCTCCACCAAGGTTGTGTCACCAGTTTCAATGGCGATTAACCCAGATTGAACCAACTCTTTAACCCCAAACTTACTTAACTCCGATAACAGTGCTGACAAATCTTTGCTGGTACCAATCGCCTCAATAACCAAAGAGTTATTACTCTCCTCAACAATTTGGCCGTTATATTTCTTAGCCAGAGCCTCGATCTCGCCACGAGAACCTGAGCTGCTGACTTTGACCATGAGTAGTTCACGCTGTCTTGAGTTGGTGCTCTTCATTTCTTGGATCCCAATGACATTCACCAACTTGAATAGCTGGGCGCTGACTTGATCAAGAGCGTGACCCTCAAGATTCAACACAATAGTCATGCGTGAGACCTCAGGGTTTTCAGTTGGTCCTACCGCTAGAGAATCAATGTTGTAGCCACGTCGTGAAAATAGCGATGCAACTCGCGCCAATACGCCGGGGCTATTTTCAACTAATACAGAGAGTGTGTGCTGCGCCATGGTTATAGCTCCTGTGAATCCCAGTCCGGCGCCATCTCTTTGGCGATCATGATGTCATCATTTGAAGTTCCAGCTGCGACCATGGGCCATACCATGGCATCACGGTGAACATTGAAATCAACAACTACGGGCGCATCATTAATTGAGTTGGCTTCCTTAATAATCTTGTCTACATCTGACTTGCTATCACAACGCAGGCCAACGCAACCCATAGCCTCTGCCAATTTTGCAAAATCTGGAATGCGCTTTGAGTGTAAATCGGTGTTGGAGTATCTCTGTTGATAAAACAGGGATTGCCACTGACGAACCATTCCTAGGCTCTCGTTGTTGATGATGGCTACTTTGATTGGGATGTTATTAAGTGCACAGGTAACCAACTCTTGATTGGTCATTTGGAAACAACCATCGCCGTCAATCGCCCAAACCGGTGTATCTGGCGCACCAACCTTTGCCCCCATCGCAGCCGGCACCGCATAACCCATAGTTCCTAATCCACCAGAGTTCAACCAAGTACGTGGTTTTTCATACTTAACAAATTGTGACGCCCACATCTGATGTTGTCCGACGCCGGCAACATAAATTCCATCTGGACCAGTTATTGCGCCAATTCTTTCAATCACATACTGCGGAGAAAGTGATCCATCTGCCGGCTCGTTGTAACCCAATGGATACTTCTCACGCAGTGAACCCATCTGGCGCCACCAAGTAGTTAGGTCTGGCTTGTTTTTCTTGAACTCCACTTCAACCGCCGGAATCAGCGCCCGAATGGTTGGAGCTAAATCGCCAACAATTGGAACATCTGCATAGCGATTCTTTCCAATCTCAGCTGGATCAATATCGGCGTGAATAATCTTGGCATTAACAGCGAATGTCGAGAGCTTTCCAGTTACTCGATCATCGAAGCGAGCACCCAAAGTGATTAACAAATCAGCTTTTTGCAGCGCAGTAACCGCAGCTACTGTGCCATGCATTCCCGGCATTCCCAG
>JBEDAQ010000023.1:0-3900 GCA_041177685.1 Actinomycetota bacterium
GAAAATCTTTCAAAATGGTAGTTTTGTAATTGTTACAGATGATGAGGGCCGCGAAAATGAGGGCGACCTGTTCCTTTTGGCCAGTGCTGCAACTACTGAGAAATTAGCCTTCATGATCCGATACACATCCGGAGTTGTATGTGTTGCTATGACAGAGGCAAGATCACGTCAGTTGCATCTGCCGTTGATGGTAAAGAACAATCAAGACAACAAGCGCACCGCATTTACAGTTACCGTTGACGCTAAACATGGGATTACTACCGGAATTAGCGCAGAAGAACGCGCCATCACGATTAAAGCTTTGGGTGATGTTTCGGCCACTGCAGAGGATTTTGTCCGTCCCGGACATATCTTTCCTCTTGTTGCAAATGAAAATGGATTACTGGCAAGACAAGGTCACACTGAAGCTGTAGTAGAGATGTGTCGATTGGTTGGCGCAAGTGAGGTAGGCGTTATCAGCGAGTTGGTAAATGAGGATGGCTCCATGATGCGAGGTGCGCAGCTTGAGGAGTTTTCAAAACAACACGATATTCCGATTGTGACTATCGCAGCTTTACTTGAGCGAATTAATCTTGATCTGGTAAATAAGAGCGCAAGTAATTTTGCGGAATCAAGCAATAAGGTGCGAGGAGCTGCAGGAAATGATGCAGCGCAAAAGCTCCACTGGGCTTTACTTCCTAGAACCTCAGCTCAAGATAAAAGGGTAGAAAAATGGAAGATTTCTAGCTATATCGGCCGGGGTGGTGTTGATCATGCCATTCTTCAACTTGGCGAAATATCTGAAGCTAAACCAACCCTAGTGAGAATCCATTCCGAATGCCTAACAGGTGATGTTCTTGGTTCACTGCGCTGCGATTGCGGCTCTCAACTCAATACCTCATTGCAACTAATCGAATCTGCCGGTAGCGGAGTTGTGATCTATCTGCGCGATCAAGAGGGAAGAGGTATTGGTTTAGCCGAAAAGATTCGTGCTTATCAATTACAGGACCAGGGATTAGATACCGTTGAAGCAAATTTGGCGCTGGGGCATGATGTTGATGAACGGGAGTTTGATGATGCCGTTGAGATTCTAAAGCTGATGGGGATTAATCAGGTCGAACTACTGACAAATAATCCGGAAAAGTTAAAGACCCTAATGACGGCAGGAATTAGTGCCAAGAGCACCCCACTGCCTGGGGAGATAAATGATTTTAATGAAAGGTACATCAAGACTAAGCAAGAGAGATTAGGACACCGTTAAGTTAGTTGAGTTTAGGAAATTTGAAAGTAAGTGGAAAGAAGAAATCCAGGAAGTGAACGAGTAGGAGAAAAGAAAATGGCAGGGGTAGCTCCATGGATTAAGTTAGAGGATATGAGCAGTTTTCGAGTTGCGGTCATATCAGCTAGTTGGCACAAAGAAATTTGTGATGCTTTGGTGGCAGGGGCGCATAGGGCTTTGGATGCAGCAAAGTTGAAGATTGAGCCAGTGATTTATGTTCCTGGCTCCTTCGAATTACCACTAGCTGCGCAGTATGCGTTGGACGCTGGCTTTGATGCGGCTGTAGTTCTCGGTGTAGTAGTTAGAGGTGAGACACCGCATTTTGATTATGTCTGCCAGGGTGTGACTGATGGCGTAATGAAAGTTTCGCTAGAAAGCAAGAAACCGATTGGTTTTGGCGTCTTGACTGTTGATGCTATTGATCAAGCAACAGCTAGAAGTGGTGTACCAGGCAGCAAAGAGGATAAAGGTTTTGATGCAACAGTCGCTGCTTTAGAACTGCTCAAAGTAGCTAACGGTTTTGGGGGAAACCGAGGTTAATTCCACCGTGGCTGGGATCTAACCAGCGGCTAGTTACCACTTTGCCGCGGGTAAAGAAGTGCACCCCTTCAGTTCCATGGGCATGGGTATCGCCAAACAATGAGTTTTTCCAGCCGCCAAATGAGTAATAAGCGGTTGGTACCGGAATCGGAACATTGATACCCACCATTCCAACTAGGACCTCATTTTGGAACTTACGTGCAGCGCCACCATCATTAGTAAAGATTGCGGTGCCATTTCCATATTGATGGCGGTTGATTAAATCCAAACCTTCTTCATAGCTTTTTACTCGAATTACGGATAAAACTGGACCAAAGATCTCTTCTTGATAAATGCTCATCTTAGGAGTTACCTGATCAAACAAGGTCGGCCCTAGCCAGAAACCCTCGGCAGCTCCATTTACCTTTGGATTTCTTCCATCAACTACAAGCTTGGCGCCCTCACGAACACCAGCATCTACATAAGAGGCAACCTTGTCACGATGTACCGCCGTTACCAATGGACCCATATCACTTCCGGCGGTTCCATCACCTGTTTTCAAACCGCTCATACGTTCGGAAATCTTTGCAATCAACGCATCAGCAATCGGCTCGACTGCGACCAGGGCGGAGATTGCCATACAGCGCTCGCCAGCAGAGCCAAACCCTGCGTTAACTGCGGCATCGGCCGCCAAATCAAGATCAGCATCCGGCAGAACCAACATATGATTCTTGGCACCACCTAAAGCTTGTACCCGCTTGCCGTTTTTAGTGCCGTTTTCATAAATGTATCTTGCAATTGGAGTCGAACCAACAAATGAGATTGAAGATACTCCTGGATGCTCAAGCAATCTATCAACCGCAACTTTGTCGCCATGTACTACATTGAAAACTCCATCAGGCAATCCAGCAGCTTTCCAAAATTCAGCAATCAAGTTAATCGCTGAGGGATCTTTCTCGCTGGGCTTAATAATTACTGAATTGCCAGCTGCAATTGCGATAGGGAAGAACCACATCGGGACCATGGCGGGGAAATTAAATGGTGAAATGATGGCGCAGACACCGAGCGGTTGGCGGATTGAATAAACATCAATACTGGTAGAGGCTCCTTCTGAGTAAGAGCCTTTAAGAAGATGAGGGATGCCACAGGCAAACTCCACAACTTCCTGTCCTCGGGTTACCTCACCGAGCGCATCAGATAAAACCTTTCCATGCTCTGCAGTGATTAACTCGGCAATCTCCTCTTTGCGAGAGTTAAGAATCTCTCTGAATGCGAAAAGTACCTGAGTTCTTTTAGCCAGTGAGGAGTCACGCCATTCCCTCTGTGCTCTAGATGCAACTTCAACTGCGTGATCTACCAATTCCACTGTTGCAAAATCTACTTTTCCAGTTACCTGCCCCAGAGCTGGGTTGTAAACATCACCGGTGCGTTGTGCAGGCTGGTTCCAATATGCACCATTTATGAAGTGTGTAATTCTTCTTGGCTCAGACATTTTTTCCCAATCTACTTCTTATCCGCACCGTTGTAGTGCTTACCAATTAATGTAAAAGCTTTATCTAATATCTCGACACCTTCTGCAAACTCCGCCTCAGATATGTTGCATGGTGGAACAACATGCATTCTGTTGAAATTCGTGAAGGGCATTAAACCAAGTTTTTTACACTCCGCCACCAATTCATTCATAGCGGGGCTGGAGCCGGCATATGGCGCTAATGGTTCTCTAGTACTGCGATCTTTAACGAGGTCGAGAGCCCAGAAAACTCCAAGACCGCGGACCTCGCCAATTACTGAGTGTTTACTGGCTAGATCGCGTAACGCCGGTCCAATTACACGAGTACCCATATCGGCAGCATGTTCAACAATTTTCTCTTCCTTCATGACATCGATGGTTGCTACCGCCGCAGCGCAGGCTAGGGGATGACCAGAATAGGTAAGTCCACCGGGGAAAACTCGATCATTAAATGTTGCCGCAACTGCACCAGAAATAACGACTCCACCAAGTGGGACATAACCTGAGTTAACGCCTTTGGCAAAAACAATTAGATCAGGCTCTGCGGCAGAGTGTTGGTAGCCAAACCATTTTCCTGTTCTGCCAAAGCCAGACATAACCTCATCTGCAATCC
>JBEDAQ010000024.1:0-2556 GCA_041177685.1 Actinomycetota bacterium
CAAATATGTGCCAAGCATTGAGAAGCGGTCCAGCCACCATCAGACGGAACCTTGTCTAGTGAGAATGAGAATGTGTCGTAAAACTCCTGCACCCTTGAAACATCCTCCATGTATTGAGCAAAAACTTCCTGGTTCATATCTCCCCTAATCTAAATCTCGGCGCAAAGTGGTGCGCATAGCCACCAGTGAAAACGCAGCGGCGTAACCCAACAGTACAAGTATGGCCGCGCCCGGCGATAGATAGTTTTCGATACTGAAGTTGAAATCATTAGCGCCAAAATCCAGATCAACCAAGCCAGTAATTGCTCCAGCTGGCAAATACTTTCCGATGGACTCAACGAAGGCCACAACTAAACCTTCAACAATCAAGGTCCAGATAACCGCGCCAGTAACTGCCGCAACCTGGTTCTTCACCAAGGCGCCGAGGCCAACTCCAACGATTCCCAAAACTATGCCTGAAAGCGCTGAGGCTCGGAAAACCTTCCAAATCAACTCTCCGGTGACCGGCGCATGTGGCTCATAGAAGGTCAAGGCAATCAAACCTGAAGAAAGTGCAATCAGAAATGAAAATATCTGAACAATTAAGCCTGCCAATGAAGCAGCAATTAACTTTGCCATCAGTACGGTGCTTCGTTTTGGAGTAACTAAAAAGGTGCCAACCGCTGTGCCATGTCGAAACTCATTGGTCATAATCAAGATACCCATAATCAAAGCAAACAAGTAACCGCCCGCTGCGTTAGCAAATACCGCGTTTATCCCCTCAGGAGTTGAGGTTCCGGAAAAACCCATTCCCATGCCACGAGTTTCTGAGTTAAGTACAACTATCGGCGCGACGGTTCCGAGTGCAGCGAAGATTCCACTCCAGAGAAGTAGCAGCCAATTTGAACGCAGGTAAATTAACTTGCGGAGCTCTGATTGAAATAAGGCTTTCATGCGCTCCTCCTCAGAGTTAAATCAAGGAATGCTTCTTCAAGTGATTTTCCTTTGCAGATCGCTGCGATGCTGCCTTCGGCTACCAATACACCTTTATTGATAATCACAACATCATCAACGGTATTTTGCATCTCGGCTAACTGATGTGAAGATATAAGAATCGTACGACCCTCTGCCGCTAATTTCTTCACAAACTCGCGCAACCAGACAATTCCAATCGGATCTAAACCATTGGCCGGTTCATCTAGAACCAAAATCTCAGGATCTCCCAACATCGCAATTGCTAGAGAAAGTCGCTGCTTCATTCCCAGCGAAAAACCTTTAGTTCGCTTGTTTGTCGCATGCTCTAAATCAACCAACTTTAAAAGCTCTGGAATGCGGGCAAAATCAATTCCGGAAGCGCTGGCCATTACCTTCATGTTCTGCATCGCGGTCAATCCGGGATGAAATCCACGGCTGTCTAGTAGCGCCCCTACATGCTTTATTGGATCCGATAGATCACTGTAGCTACCAGCATTAATCAACGCCTGTCCGCTGGTCGGCGTAACCAATCCCAACAAGCAGCGTAAAGCGGTGCTTTTGCCCGCTCCATTCGGCCCAAGAAATCCTGTTACCCGACCAGAAACAACCTGGGCTGAGAAGTTTGAGACCGCCAAGACATCTTTATATTGCTTGGAAAGATTTTTGAACTCGATTTTTGTCTGGGACATGCGTAAACCTTATACCTCACCCCGACATCACAACCTGACGCTTGTTGATTTCATAGTTAGCCTTAGGCCATGTCACAAAAGACTCATCGCGGCAATGTTTACGCCCGCAATGGAGTAGTTGCTGCCAGCCAACCGTTAGCGGTATCTGCGGGTATCGAGATTTTGCGAAAAGGCGGATCTGCTGGAGATGCCGCAATTGCCGTCAGCGCAGTGCTTTGCGTTGTTGAACCAGGGGCATCACATCTCGGTGGTGATGCCTTTGTAATTACCCACAAATCTTCAGATAAATCCAATCTTGCTTTTAACGGCAGTGGTGAAGCTCCACATGCTGCAAACGCTCAAAAATTTTCTAATGGAATTGATCATTATGGTTTTCGCTCTGCGACAGTTCCTGGGTTGGTTTCAACCTGGTTTGCAATTCATGAAGAGTTTGGCTTATTGCCAATGTCGGAGCTTCTCGCACCCGCGATTGATTACGCTGAAAATGGATTTCCTGCCAACTCTGGTTTTGTCAGAAGAATTGCACATCACCTAAAGCAGAATTCAGAAACCAAAGTATTTGAACAGCTTGGAATTCCTACCGATTTGAAGATTGGCGATTTGGTCATACAACAAGATTTAGCTAATTCACTAGAGTTGATTGCCCATCAAGGGCGCTCCGCTTTTTATGAAGGCGAAATTGCGGCCAGACTTGTTGAGGCAACTGAAGGCTGGTTTAGCCGTCAAGATTTGGAGAAGCATCGAACTAGAGTTGTTCCCCCACTTTCAATCAACTATCGCAACTTTCTGGTTCATGGCCAACCACCTCCAAGTCAGGGCATGATCCTGCTTGAAGAGTTAAAGCTTGCCGAGGGTTTTGATTTAGCAAATCTCTCTGAGGCTGATCGAATTCATATGATGGTTGAGGCCAAGA
>JBEDAQ010000025.1:0-2735 GCA_041177685.1 Actinomycetota bacterium
GCCTTACTGCGCTCCTAAGTTGCTTGATACCTTCTGGTTCGATATCTCCCTCAGAATTAAGAAATTCGGATAACCGCAAATCAATTTTTAAGTTACTAGTTGGATTTGGCCGAGCTCCGGAGACTGCATCTACGACCTGAAGATGGACTGTATTTGAACCAACATCAAGGACTCCAAGACGCACGAGCGAACTCTACAATTTCAATAGTGAAAAATGATTTAGGGGCCGAAACTTTTTCAGTTTCGGCCCCTAAACAAGTTATCTAGTTAATTGCCCCCTCGAAAGCAACTAACCGATTCGAGCAATGAGTCTCTTATTGAAGTCATAGAGTGCACCATCAATAACGGCGAACTCTGTTGCTGGGAAACGCTTTGCGCATTCATCAAGAACAAATGTCATCAGCTTCTTGACGGCCGCAGCCTTCTCCTTGTTTGGATAGTTAGTCAAAACAAGTGCGTAGGATGTTGAACCAAGTAGATAGGCAACTGGATTCTTGGTTGCGTAATCCAAGTTCAAAGTTCCATTTGTCTCGTTGAAGGTCGCCGAGCCAAGGAAGGCTGAGGTACCCGCAGCACCTGGGTCTACTGCGACATCAGCGTTATTGTAAAGTTTTGCGAATCCAAGATTGTTCTTGGTTGCGTAATCTTTTTCCGCATAGGTAATGGCGCCGGGAGTCTTAGCTGCCAAAGCAGAGACTAGTTCGGAACCGCGAGCGCTCTGGATCTTTCCGATATTCGCAGGAGCATTGATGTTTCCTGGGAATGATGCATCGAAGGCGTTGTTACCGTTCTTGGTCCAAACTGATGGAACAGCTGCACGAAGATAGTTGGTAAGGATTCCTGATGTTCCAGAGGAATCGGCACGATAGATAACTACGATATCAAGATTTGGAAGGGTTGTGTTAATGCGCTTCTGAGAATAACGCTTAACAACTGGGTTACCTTTCGCATCCTTCTTGACAATATTCGTGAAAGTTGTTTGGCCACCTACAGTGGTTTTGGTGCGAACCGTTTCAAAGACTGGTGTCTTAACGTTACGGGCATTATCAGCCTTGATTAGCGGATCGTTCCACTTGGTGATTTCGCGTGCGAAAATCTTGGTAAGAGTTGTTGGAGATAGGTGCAGTTGTCCTTTGATTCCCGGAATGTTGTAGAGAATTGCAACGGGCGCTGCAACAACTGGGAGATGAATCATTCCTGCAGGTGCAGTTGAACCGGTGTGAGGAGTATCTGACCAACCGAAGTCATAGTCGCCCTTGTCAATACCGGAGCGGCCAGCACCAGAGCCAAGTGAGTTATATACATAGCTGTCGCCAGAGAAGCGCGCATATTCTGCTTTGCAGGCATCGAGAATTGGGTTTGCGAATGTTGCGCCACCACCTACGAGATTTACTGCGTGGGCCGGTGCTGCGATTAGTGAAAAGACAGCGGCGATAATCGCCACTTTCGAGAGCGTCTTGCGGACCAATTTGGTCTCCTTTTCTATATCTGGGTTTTGAAGCGGGAACGTGGCGTAAACCTAGAAAATTGGAGGTAACAAGATGGATGCTCCTTCTGAACTAATTGGAAACAGAAGGTGAACAGTTGGTTTTAGCCGAACCGTCCAGTTACGTAGTTTTCGGTTCGCTTATCCTTTGGATTCGAGAACATTTGGCTTGTAGGTCCGGTCTCGATCATCATTCCAGGGTGACCATCAGCCAAGAAGAATGCTGTGTAATCCGAGATACGCGCAGCCTGCTGCATATTGTGCGTGACGATAATAATTGTCATCGTCTCAGAGAGCTCACGGATGGTCTCTTCTATTCTCAGTGTTGATCCTGGATCAAGCGCAGAGCAGGGTTCATCCATTAAAAGTACCTGAGGATTTACTGCAAGTGATCTAGCGATACAGAGGCGCTGTTGTTGTCCACCGGAGAGAGATCCACCATGAGCGCTTAGGCGATCCTTGACCTCATTCCAAAGTCCGGCGCGAATCAAACACTCTTCCATTAACTCATCTTTGTTACTCTGCTTAAGCTGGGCGAGTTTCAAACCTGATAAAACATTCTCGCCAATTGTCATTGAAGGAAATGGGTTTGGCTTCTGAAAAACCATACCAATTTTCAATCGGATTTTGGTGACATCAACGCCTGATGCATAAATATCTTTACCATCCAATAAAACTTCTCCCGCCATCGCTGCAGTTGGGATGAACTCGTGCATGCGATTCAAAGTTCGAATAAAGGTTGATTTTCCACAGCCCGACGGTCCAATCAGCGCCGTTACTGTTCCGGCAGCAAAGTCGAGCGAAACATCAGCAAGCGCATGGTTCTTGCCGAACCAGGCATGAACACCTCTGGCCTCAAGACCAGTGCCCAACGCATTTTTTCCGGGCGCACGATTCGCATTTCCCGCCGCTATACCTGCCAGCGATGATGGCTTCACGTTATCTGTCATTTTTATCTCCTAGCCTTCCCCAAGCGTCGTGCTGAAAAGAACAGAATCATTACTAGAACCAACAAAACCAAGATTGAAGCCCAGGCGCGAGCATTTGACTCGGCTGAACCTGAGATTAGCGCCTTCCAAATTGCAAAGGGTATTGATCCCATAACGCCGTCGACGGGGTTTAGATTCGTAGCGTCACCACCGCCAGTTGTAAATAGCAGCGGCGCGGTTTCTCCGGCGATTCGGGCGATTCCAAGAATCATCGCGGTTATTAGTCCGCTCTTTGCAGCCGGAACAACGACCATTGCAAC
>JBEDAQ010000026.1:0-9337 GCA_041177685.1 Actinomycetota bacterium
GGCGTAATCGCATTACGCCTCTACGATTAGGACATCCGACGCGGGGTGGAGCAGCTCGGTAGCTCGCTGGGCTCATAACCCAGAGGTCGTAGGTTCAAATCCTGCCCCCGCTACTAGTCCAAAGAAAAAGCGCCTAGAAAAATCTAGGCGCTTTTCTATTTAACTACTAACCCTTACTGCTTTTTCTCCTTTTTGGGATCTGACATACGTCCGGCGTGGCCTTTAGCGGTCGGATCCTTCTTGGATTTGATCAAGCTGGCGACTGTGGAGATTAGCAAGATGCTTCCGATAACTATCAGCGACCAGTTGGTTGAAATCTTCGGAACGTTATCAAAGGTCTCATAGCCCCAAACCAAGAACAGCTTAATTCCGATAAAGATCAAGATAAAGGAAAGTCCCATCGATAGGTAGATGAGCTTGTTTACCAAGTTCTTTATCAAGAAATACAGAGCTCGCAATCCAAGTAGTGCAAAGGCGTTAGCTGCGAAAACCAGGAAAGGTTCCTGAGTTACACCGAAAGTTGCTGGGATTGAATCTAAGGCAAAGAGTAGGTCGGTTGCACCGATCGCCAACATTACAAGTAGCAATGGGGTAGCGATGCGCTTGCCACTTTCCCTAATGAAAATCTTTCCACCGTGATACTCGTTGGTGAAAGGAATTCTCTTTTGAGCAAATTTAACAATTGGGTTATTTGCTGGATCGGGGTCCTCATCCCAATGCTGGAATAACTTGATACCGGTCCATAACAAAATGGCACCAAAGATGACAAAGGTAAAGGAGAATGCTTGAAGTGCTGCCGCACCTAGTGCGATAAAGATGGCACGCATAATCAGGGCCAAGACAATTCCGACCATCAATACTCTCTGGTGGTAGATAGAAGGCACCGCAAAATTGCTAAGAATGATTAAGAAGACGAAAAGGTTATCCATAGAGAGAGATTTCTCAACTATGTATGCCGCGAAATACTCTTTTCCAAACTGGTCGCCGAACTCACTCCATACCCATGCTCCGAAGATGATGGCCACAGCGATATAGAAAATGGACCAAAAGCTTGCCTCTTTAAAGGAAACATCGTGGGCCTTGCGGGTAGAGGTGAGAAGGTCAAAAAGTAATAGACCTAGAATCAAGCCGACAGTAATTAGCCAAAGATTAGTAGTTACATTCACGCGGCGAGCGTAGTGGTGCGGTTCAACCTAAGCGAATTTAAAACCACAAACAAACTAGAAGCCGCCATCGCGCCCCCTGCATACATCGGGTTAAGCAAACCAAATGCAGCGATGGGAATGCCGATCACGTTATAAATAAAGGCCCAACCCAGATTTCCTCGGATAATTCTCAGAGTATTTTTGGCGAGATTTATGGCGGAAATAGCAGTTCCTAAAGTGTTGCGAAGCAAAGTGATGTCAGCGCTAGCGATAGCCGTATCAGTTCCGGTTCCAAGAGCCATACTTAAATCAGCCTCTGCAATTGCAGCTGCATCATTGATGCCGTCGCCAATCATCAACACTTTTTCGCCACTGGCGCGCAACTCTTTAATCTTTGCAATCTTTCGCTCTGGATTTGCAAGGGCAATTACATTTTTGGTTGGAATCCCAACTTCAAGTGCGATCTGATTAGCGGCTGCTTCATTGTCGCCGGTAATGAGCCAAATTTGGATTTTACGTTCCTGAAAAGCTTTAATTGTTGCAGCCGCATCGGTACGTAAGCTGTCGCCGACTTCAAATACCGCGACCGCAACTCCATCCACGGCCACAACTGCAATCGAGTTACCACGTAATCTCGCTGCTGCGATGGCGGATTCAATCTCAGGATGTAAAGTCACTGTAGCTCGGCGAATTGATTCTGGAGTTCCTATCAAAACCGGTAAGGAGTTTTCTCCAAAGCTGACTCGAGCAGCAACACCTTGACCAGGCGAATCGACAAACTCCGAAATACTCTTTCTTCCGACACCCTGATCTGAGAGATAGCGAGTAATGGCGCCGGCAATAGGATGAGAACTTTCATTTTCCAGTGAATGAACCGCCATTAATAAATCATTTTTAGTAATGCCAGGAGAGTTTTTTCCTAAATCAGGAATTGTGATGCTTTGAACCTTCATTACTCCGGTAGTTAAGGTTCCCGTTTTATCTAAGACCACAGTGGTGATTTTGGGAGCGATTTCTAGAGAGGAGGTTTTGCGCAAAACAATGCCTTGAGAAGCTCCCTTGCCGGTGGCAACGAGCAAAGCAACTGGGGTGGCTAAGCCCAAAGCACATGGGCAGGCAATGACTAGAACCGCCACCGCCGCACGGACCGCCTCTTGAATTGGATTATCTAGGAAATACCAAGCCGCGAAGGTAGCTATGGATAAAGCAATAACAATAGGGACAAACACACTGCTGATTCGATCAACCAGTTTTTGAATCGGGGCCTTTTCTCCCTGCGCTGTAAGAACCATTTTGGTGATGCGAGCCAGCTCAGTGTCATTGCCAATTCGGCGAGCTTCAATAACCAACCGTCCCGAGGTGTTGATTGCTCCGGCAATTACATTTGTACCAGGGTAAACATCAACAGGAAGTGATTCGCCGGTTAGAAGTGAGTTATCAACCGCACTTACTCCCTCAATTATTACTCCATCAGTTGGAATTCGATCTCCAGGACGCACAACGCAGCGATCTCCAATTTGCAGGTTGGCAATCGGAGCCTTTATCTCTTCGCCGCCACGCAAGATGGTGACCTCTTTAGGATTTAAGGAAAGTAAATGTGCCAGAGCGGATCCAGCTTTTTTCTTGGCCCTGGATTCAAGATAACGACCCAAAACGATGAAAGTTACAACGGATGCGGCAACCTCTGCATAGATATCTCCAGCACCTGTTGAGTTGGCGTAAATAGACCAACCGAAAGCACTTAGCGCACCAAGTGAAATCAAGTTATCCATAGTTGGATGGGTTATGTTGCGTAGTGCTGCTCGATGTATTGGCCAAGCAATAATCAAAACGACCGGTGCGGTTAAACCAATCACCAACCATCCAGTTGCAGAGTAAAGCGGTTCTGGAATGTTTAGGTTACGCAGCTGATCAAGTAAGAAATCATCAACTTTGTAATGAACCGAGTGCCACATGGAAAGCACCACAACAGGAATAGTTAGCAGTGCAGATAGCAAAACTCTTATCCCCATACCCCTGGATCGGGAAAAACTCTCAGTTTCATCGGTGCGCAACTTTGCGGAGTAACCGGCCTTAGTGACCGCTTCAATCAAACTCTTGGGAGAGGTGCCTTCGGGGACCAAGATATGAGCGGTTTCCGTGGCTAAATTAACGGTGGCCTTAGCGCCCGGCACCTTATTCAATGATTTCTCAACAGTTGCTACACAAGAAGAACAGGTCATACCTGAGATGTTTAAATCAATCTGTTCTAAAGACTCTTGCTGCATCACGATTTCAAAGCTCCAATAAATTGATCATGTAAATGTCCATTTGTTGAAACCCCGCTCTTGCCAAATGGTCCAGCGTTATTCTCCAGATCTGAGAAACGGCCGCCAGATTCGGTCACAACAATTGCCACCGCAGCCATGTCCCACAAAGCCAAAGTTGGTTCTGCGGCGATATCTACTGCGCCTTCAGCAACCAACATATGGGACCAAAAGTCTCCGATACCGCGCACTCGCCATACCTTTTCCATAAAGTTTAAGTAAGAACCTTTGCGATCTCCCCAGCCAACTAAATCGGAAAAAGATATTGAAGCATCGGCCATAGTTTTTACCTGTGAAACTGAAATTTGAGTGGCTGGACCGCCATTAACCTCAGTGAAAGCTCCAAAACCTAAGGCCGCATACCAACGGCGAAACAAAGCCGGGGAGCTAACCATTCCTGCAATTACTTGATCAACACCATTTTCATCTCTATGTACTAAACCAATAAGGGTTGCCCAGATTGGAACCCCGCGCAAGAAGTTCTTTGTTCCATCGATTGGATCAAGTACCCAGTAACGTGTTCCAGGTTCTATGTCATCTGGCGAACCAAACTCCTCACCCACGATTAAATCTGCGGGGCGTTCTTTAGCGAGTAGATCCCTAATAGCTTTTTCAACTGTTCTATCAGCATCAGTTACCGGAGTGGTATCAGGTTTTGTTTCGATAATTAAATCTTGGGCGTGGAAGCGATCCATGGAGATCGAATCACTAAGATCAGCTAGTCGCTTTAGTAATTCAACATCACTAAATAAATCACCCGGGTAACTCATAAGGTGCTTAGGTTATCGGTTGAGAAGTTGTATTGAGGAGGCGGCGAAGCCCCAGTACGCGTTGTTGTGATTCTGGGTGCTGCGAAACATAGTCATTTAAGCCACATTTCTCCTCATCATGGGAGCAGTTTTTTGGGCAGCTCGAGATCGCCTCAGCTAGTTCGGAGAAGGAACTGATGACTCTAGAGCGATCAATATGCTCGAGACCAAAGGAGCGCACACCAGGGGTATCGATTATGGTTCCCGAATCATTTGGAATATCTAACGCAATAGCGCTGGAAGAGGTGTGACGTCCACGCCCGGTTGCATCATTAACATCTCCAGTAGCTCGCACATTGATACCGGTTAAGGCATTAACCAAAGTTGATTTGCCAACACCTGAGTGTCCGATCAAGACTGAATCTTTTCCAGAAAGCATGGATTGAAGAGCGCTTAAATCGCCATCACGTTGCACTGAAAAACTCTTAACATCTAACGCATCATAACTTTGGAGAAATTCACTTGGATCAGCTAAGTCTCTTTTAGTCATAACAATTATGGGAGAGATGCCTTGGTCATATGCAACAGCTAGACAACGATCTATAAATCCATGACGCGGCTCAGGATTAGCACAGGCTGCGACAATTAACATCTGATCAATATTTGCGGCAATTGTCTTTTCGAAAGCCCCTGCATCATCAATTGTGCGGGAGAGAGAGTTGCGGCGGGGTTGCACCATGACAATTCGAGCCAAGGAACCTGCATTTCCAGATACATCTCCAACCAGATTCACAACATCGCCAACCACAACAGAGTTTTTGCCAAGTTCGCGGGCCTTCATCGCACTAACTAATACACCTGAATCTAGGCGACATAGTGTGCGTCCGCGATCTACCGTCAAAACCTTGGCGGCAACTGAATCTTGGTGGCTGGGTCTATCTTTGCTGCGCGGTCTAGTTGATCTAGCGGGCCGAATTCGCACATCGCTTTCGTCTGGACGCCTTCTAGCCATTTAGTAATTTGCTCCAAAGACCCGGAAAATCAGGCAAAGTTTTTCTAGTTGTTGCGATGTTTTCCACCTCAACCCCTTTTACAACCAGGCCAATAACCGCACCGGCTGTGGCTAAGCGATGATCTTCATAGGTATGAAATACCCCGCTATGAAGTGGCTTGGGTTGGATGTGTATCGCGGTTTCCTCTTCAGTAACTGCGCCACCGAGGTTATTGATCTCAGTGCGCAAAGCAACAAGTCGATCAGTTTCGTGAAGTCTTAAATGGCCGATTCCTCGCAACGAAGAGGGAGATTCTGCCAACGCTGCAACCGCTGCAATTGAAGGAGTTAATTCACCGACATCATGAAGATCAATATCGATACCGGAAATCTTCTCGCCGCCTTTGATATTCAATCCCACATCTGTAAATGAAATCTCTGCTCCCATTCGAGCAAATATCTCGCGCAGTTGATCTCCGGGTTGAGTAGTGGACTTGGGCCAATCCTTTATAGTGACTGAACCACCACAAACCATTGCAACAGACATAAATGGCGCAGCATTTGATAGATCAGGCTCAATTACTAAATCCTGGCCCTTTAATTCACCTGGCTTAACACTCCATTGTGAAGGCACGGAGTCATCAACTTCAGCGCCGAATTGTCGCAACATGGCAACCGTCATGTCGATATGTGGCTGGGAGGGAAGATTTCCGCCCACATGTTTAATAGTTAAACCATCTCGCATCGCCGGTGCCACCAACATCAATGCAGAAACAAATTGACTGGAGGCTGATGCATCAATCTCAATGACGCCACCATTAATCGAACCTGATCCATTAATGGTGAGCGGCAAAGCAAAACGATTTTTATGATCGATTAATACACCCAACTTCTCTAAAGCATTGATGACTGGACCCAAAGGTCTTTCATAAGAGCGTGGATCGCCATCGAAATTTATTAGCCCTTTGGCAAGTGCAGCCAAAGGTGGCAAGAAGCGCATCACAGTGCCGGCATTTCCAACATCAATTGAGGTCGGTCCATAAAGTTGTTGCGCTGAATTAATACTCCAAACCTCATCTCCGTTTGGGGTTTGAGATTCTGTAATTTGGACACCTAAAGCCTTTAATCCCTTCATCATCAACTCGGTATCCCGTGAACGCAAAGGTTTGATTAGGCGTGAGGGTGTCTTTGCTAACGCACTGAGAATAAGCGCGCGGTTGGTGACGGACTTTGATCCTGGAATAGAAATAGTCGCGCTAACGGGTTGCCTGCCCCGGAAAGGAGCGCTCCAAAGTTCCTGCGACATATGGTGAAGTCTAGGACATAGATTAGGAGCATGTGCGGTCGATTTGCGCTCTCAGCGATGCTGACAGATATCGCTGAGGAGTTTTCTACTAAAGCTATGCCAGAGCGCACACTGCCAGTGGATTGGAATATCAAGCCAACACAAGATATCTACATCATCAAGAATGAGAAGATTGAAATTGCATCGTGGGGATTAATCGCACCATGGAGCAAGAATCTCTCGGAAGCTTTACGTAGCCAATCGCAAGCAATTAACGCGAGATCAGAGACGGTTCATGAGAAACCAACTTTTCGTCATGCTTTCAGAAAAAGTAGATGCTTAGTTCCAGCAAGTGGATATTTTGAATGGGCAACCGAATTAGGAAAGTACAAGACCAAGCAACCGGTTTACATTTCCCACAAAGAGGGAGAGTTGTTGGCATTTTCTGGAATATATGAAAAATGGATTTCCCCAACAGGTGAAGAGAAAGAAAGTGTTGCAATTATTACCCGTGATGCGGTGAATGAATTAGCAACAGTTCATAATCGCATGCCGTTATTTTTGCCGCGCGAAAGATGGGATGCGTGGATGGATCCCGAGTTACAAGATATTGAAAAGGTGCGCGCTTTAATGCAGGTTCAAAATCCTGATGCGAACCTGCGGTTCTGGCCAGTTGCCGATTTAGTTAACTCCATCCGCAACAATGGCGCAGAGTTAATAGCGCCAATCGAGACACAGCCCGAGACTCTCTTTTAGAGGGAATAATCCAATCAAGGTGCGGGTTAGAGGGATGTGGCGATAACCTTGGAATTGATGCCGACCGAGATTTCAACCCCTGACTCCAGCAGCGCTGGAGAGTTGGTCCGTGTCGATCGAGAAAAAGAAACCGCTGCAGAGCGCACTAAACGTTTTGAGAGAGATGCGCTGCAATATATGAATCAGCTTTATTCAGCAGCGTTGCGATACACAAAGAATCCAGAAGATGCACAGGATTTGGTGCAGGATACATACGCAAAGGCTTACACCTCATTCCATCAATTTGAGCCTGGAACAAATCTAAAGGCTTGGCTCTATCGGGTCTTAACCACAACATTTATCAATACATATCGCAAAGATCAACGTAGACCACAGACTTCAGATGCTGAACTCGAGGATTGGCAGATAGCAGAGGCCTCTTCTCATACCAGCGATCAAGGTAAATCAACAGAAGATGTAGTTTTGGAAAACCTACCTGATAGCGATATCAAAAAAGCTTTAGCGGAAATTCCAGAAGAGTTCCGCATGGTGGTTTATCTAGCTGATGTTGAAGGTTTTGCATACAAAGAGATCGCAGAGATAGTGGGAGTACCAGCCGGAACTGTTATGTCCCGTTTGCATCGTGGTCGCAAACAACTTCGCGAAAAGTTGACCGACTATGCGCGCGAGCGGGGATATGTGAAAGGGGGAGCAAAGTGAGCCAGATTAACTGTGCCGCCTGCCAGGACTCCCTAGTTCTTTTTATTGATAATGAGATTGAGGACAGCGCCGTCTTTAATCAAATGGCTTTCCATTTACAAGATTGTGCATCATGTCGCAGCCAACTAGAGATAGAGAGACAGGCACTCAACTTAGTTCGTGAGCTGTTAACCCGCTCCTGCTGCGAGACCGCTCCTTCGACTTTGCAGGAACGAATCGCTCATCAGCTCTATGAACTACAACTACAGGAGTTATCCGGCTACACCCAAACTGAAATTATCACTCAGTACCGTCGCACCGAGATAACAATTGATGGTGAAACCCAGATCGAGATTGAAACTTCCCATGAAATTAGAAGGGATTTTCCCTTTTAGTTGAGCCAGTCCTGCTAGGTTATTAACTGATGCAGAGTGAATCGGTAGTTGGTGCGGTCGGCATATCGCAGATGGTGGTGCGCCCCGGCGATACCTCGTTGGCCCATGGCAGCGGTGATATGCCAATTCTTTCCAATAGTTTTCTCATCACTTTAATGGAAAGCGCCTGCAACTCAGCGATTGCCGAGTTTCTTGATAATGGCGAATCCACGACTCTTATTGAATTAAAACTCCAACTTCATCAGTCCGTAGGAATTGGAACGGAGATTCAAGGCTCGGCAACCTGTGTGGCCTTTGAAGATAATGAATTAACATTTTTGTGCGAAATACATGACGGCCCGCGCCTAGTTGCTGCATCTCTGATGCGTCGCAACCTTGTGGAAAGGGTTTCTTTCCTGGCACGGACCGCCGCGCTTTCCCTCATGTCACAACAAGAGGGCGAGTAGTTCTACTTCTTAGTTGCCCAGAAAATCTCGGCGATCTCATCAATCTTGCCAATTAACTTATCGGCAACTGCAACATCAACTGTGCCCTTGGTTCCCGCTGCGCCAGCTAGCTTGGTCGCTTCATTGAATAGGCCGTGGAGTTGTGGGTAAGCCTCAAAATGATTTGGCTTGAAGTAATCGGTCCATAAAACCCAAAGATGTTCCTTAACCATATTGGAGCGAGCTTCCTTAATAGAAACCGCACGGGCTTTGAAATCTGGATCAGATGAAGCTGCGTACTTTTCCATGCAAGCCTTTACTGATTGAGCCTCAATTTTGGCTTGAGCTGGATCGTAAACACCGCAAGGTAGATCGCAATGAGCATAAACGGTAAGCATTTTGACCTCACTTCTAAAAGAGTTCATATTTACTGCAATTGAGTGCAAGACTACCCGTCATGTCACGGTTTGGCTTCTCAAGATTGGGATTGAAGCGGGTAAAGGTTTCCGGCTCCTCTATGAACCCCACTTACAGTGACGGGGATGTGCTTCTAGTACGGTGGTTTTCACAGCTCCCATCGGAGTTAGCTTTGCGCACCGTAGTGGTT
>JBEDAQ010000027.1:0-5649 GCA_041177685.1 Actinomycetota bacterium
TCAATAGTGCCGGCAAAAATCGAATTGAACTTCTCTGCGGTTAACTCGGCTAAAAACTCACCCGAAAAAAGCGGGACTCCAGAGTTAATAGCGCGATGCATACAGGCCAACATCGCTTCACTATCGCACCAACGCTTACCCTGGTAATCAGTTTCAAACTTAACTCCAGATTGAAAATCTGTAAAAGCAAAGTTCATGGTGTTTACCACCATAGTGAAATCCATCAAGGTATCTGGGTTATTGCCAAAATCAAAAAGCATTGAACCATCTGGCTTTGGAAACTCTTCATATGCCATCCAGTTTGCAACTTCGATCAACTTATTCTTGTTGATCTTAACTAATTTGGCATTACTTAACACCGGCTCCAGACTTTTTAAAACTGGAGAGCTCCAATTTACTCTCATCTTTTCCTATTCAATTATTCAGAGCCGCGCCTGTACGGCATACCTGCCATAGCTGGAGGTGTTAATCGCTGGGCCAAGAAGGTGAGTACCAAAAGGGTTGCAACATTTGGAAACACAGTGACAAACTCCTGTGGAATTGTCTCGACACTTCGATTGATCCATAGCGCAACTAATCCAATTGTGAAATAAGAGGCAGCTGGCTTCCAGCGTCTAGAGGTGGTGTAAAAAATAGAGAGGAGTAAAGCCACAATTCCCGCTGCGAGAATTAGGGCTGTAACCGACTCTGCTTGTCTCACGCGGATTGCATCAGTGAATCCAAAGAGAATTGAACCGGCAAATACCCCGCTTGGCTTCCAGTTACCGAAGATAACCGTTGCTAGTCCAATGAAGCCGCGACCAGCAGTTTGACCTTCACGGTAAACAGAGGAGGCAACTAGCGCCAAATAAGCTCCTCCGAGAGAAGCCAGCATTCCAGATACAGAGATTGCGATATATCTGGTGCGATAAACATTTATGCCAAGAGACTCGGCAGCCATTGGGTTCTCTCCTGAGAAGCGCATTCGCAAACCAAACTTGCTACGCCAAAGAATCCATGAGGTAAAAGGAACGAGTAGCAAGAATCCAACAGTTACAACTGATAAATCTTTTGTTACTCCGTATAACAAGCCGGCGATATTTGATACCAGGAAAATATTTTTTTCATCGATACTGTTAAGAATTGGTGCGATGAATGGAACTGAAAATGATGGCAAGGTTTCGACCGGAGGTGAAACGGTCCTATCGCCACCTACCGGTGGGAAGAAGATTCCTGACAGATATCTAGCTGCACCCGCGGCAATCAGGTTAATAGCTAAACCTGATACCGCTTGATCAATTCCCACCTTTACAGTCATGATGGCGTGGAAAAAACCTGATGCCAAACCAAAAATCGCGGCGGCCAAAATTCCGACTACTGGTCCATGTAGATAACCAAACCAGGCAGCGGTCCAAGTTCCGACAATCATCATTCCCTCAAGACCAATATTGATTACACCGGCCCGCTCCGCCCACAATCCACCCAAGCCAGCCATTAAAAGTGGAATAGCAAAACGTAATGTGGCGCCAGAGGTTCCGGGTGATGAAATATCTGTCGCACCGGTAATTACCTCTACCAAAGAGATAATCAAGAAAATTCCAGCGATTAAAAGGGTGATTCGGGCCGGAGATTTAAAGAAAGATTTAACTTTAGATCCAGGCTTCGCAGCAGAATTTGTGTTAGTTGACATTACTTTGTCTCCTTCACTTGCTCTGCTACCGGATTTTGATTCTCGCTATTTGCCGATCCGACCGCTCTTTGTTGTTGACGTAGATTTATTCGTGCAACAACCTCGTAAGCGATAACAATTGAAAGCACGATCGTGCCTTGCATAACAATCACAATCTCTGGTGGCACCCCTTCAAACTCCAGAACTGGAGCGGAGCGCTCGAGGAAAGACCAAAGAAATGCCGCAAAAAAGATTCCGACTGGATGATTTCGACCCAATAGTGCCAGCGCTAAACCAGTAAAGGCGTATCCAGATGGGAAAGCCATGCTGTAGGAATGGGTGTCAGATAACAACGTTCCGATTCCCACCAAGCCTGCGATAGCACCGGAAAGCACAGTGGTTATAAAAATCATTCTCGGTGCATTAACACCACTAGCCCGAGCCGCGCGGAAAGAAAGACCGGTTGCTCTTAAGTTAAAACCAAAGACGGTTTTATTGAGCATAATCCAATAACCAATACCCACAACGACCGCGATAAATAAGAATGAATAAATTTCACCTTCAAAGGCTTTGATAGTAGGCATCTGTCCACTTGATGGGATCGGTTTAGTTTGAAGATTTTGTGAGCCTTCTGGTAGCGATCCTAAAAGATTTGGGCTCAATAAGAATGCGATGATTGCAGCTGCTATGAAGTTCAACATAATGTTTGAGATAACTTCATTGACGCCGCGTTTTACCTTCAAATATCCAGCGATGGCTGCCCAGGCGCCGCCTGCCAACATGGCCACCAAAATAATAAGTAGAACATGTAGGACGGGAGGCAGATTAACCGCTGCCCCGACAACCGCTCCAAAAAAAGCGCCCATGCGATACTGACCATCGATACCGATGTTAAATAGCAACATCTTGAAACCAATAGCTGCCGCTACTCCCGCCATGTAATACGCAACGGTTTGATTGATCTCTGAAACTAAGTTACGGGGATCAAAACCGTAAGAGATCATGAGTTTGAACATCTCAATCGGCTCTACGCCGCGAAGTTTTAAGATTATGTAAACGAAAAATAGAGAGTTAATGATCGCAGCGGTCGGCGCGACTATTCCCCAAAAAATTCGGCTCTTTGTCATGCGCTTTTCGCTCCTGTCATAGCTAGGCCGAGATCTTCGGGCGTGGTCTTTGCAGGATTTAGAATTGAAACAATCTTTCCGCTATACATAACGGCGATGCGATCAGAGAGTGAGAAAAGCTCCTCAAGATCGGCTGATATCAAAAGAATTCCAGCCCCTTTAGAACGTGCCTGCATGAGATGTTCCCAAATAATGGCTTGGGCTCCAACATCGACGCCGCGTGTAGGTTGTGCTGCGACGATTAATTTTGGATCTCCGGTTAACTCACGTCCCACTATGAATTTCTGCTGATTTCCACCCGAAAGTGCGCTAGCCAAAACATTTATTCCTGGAGTACGTACATCAAACTCACCGACCACACGTTTTGAATCCTCCATGGCCGCACCTTTGTTCACCCAAATGCTTTTAGCCATAGGTTCGGCAAATTGGTGCCCCAGAATGCGATTTTCCCAAAGTGGGGCGGTCATTAACAGACCATCTCTTTGACGATCCTGTGGAATGTATGCGACCCCCGCATTTCTAATTTCTCTAGTTAATGTTGTTGCTGCATTTAAGCCCAGCACCTCAACCGATCCTGATGCGGGTTGAATCAGACCCATAATCAATTCAATTAATTCACTTTGACCATTGCCTTCGACACCGGCCAGTCCAATGATTTCACCGCCATGCAACTCAAGATTGACACCATCAAGAATTTGGCGACCATCAGCCCGGAAATAGGAAGCGGATTTAATGCTCAAAATGCTTTCTGGGCTTACCTTTAACTCTCCCGCTTTTGGTTTTGGCAGCTCACCGCCAACCATCAGCTCAGCCAATTCCTTCTTATTAGTTTTATTAGGTTTTCTAGTGGCAACGGTTGTGCCTTGGCGCATGATGGTTATGTCATCTGCGATTGATAAAACCTCATCTAATTTGTGGGAGATGAAAATTACCGTCAATCCTTTTTTAACTAATTCACGAAGGTTGGCAAATAGCTCATCTACCTCTTGTGGCACCAAAACAGCGGTCGGCTCATCTAGAATCAGAATTTTTGCACCCCGGAATAGAACCTTGGCAATCTCTACACGTTGTCTTTCGCCGACACCAAGATTTGAAAGTGGCTCATCTGGGTCTATATCAAGACCGTAATTCTCTGCAATTTCAATTAACTTCTTGCGTGCCTCTTCATATCTCACTACAAAGCCAAAACGGGTTGGCTCGCTACCCAAAATTACATTCTCTAAAACGGTTGCGTTATCTGCCAATTTAAAGTGTTGGTGCACCATTCCTATGCCTAATGCAATTGCGTCTTGCGGGGATTTCAAATTAACTTCACTACCGAAAACCTTGATCTGTCCCGCGTCTGGCTTGATCAAGCCGTAAAGGGTTTTCATTAATGTGGATTTGCCTGCGCCATTTTCTCCGATGATGGCATGGATGGTTCCTGCTGCAATTTGAATGGAAACATCTCTATTGGCAACTACGCCGGGATAGCGCTTTTCAACCCCAATAACCTCTAGAACATTTGAGAGTTCTCGGACATTTGACAACTGCATTCCCCTTTTTTTTAAAGACAGGGTGCGCCACTTTTGGTAGCGCACCCCATCATTTTCTACTTATTTATGCCTTGCTTGGATCTGTTGGAACTTTTACAGCTCCAGATGAGATCTTCTTGGCATAGGTGTTTATTACGCTAGTTACGCTACTTAGGTAACCACCTGTTGTTGTGTAACCAACGCCACCCTGCTTGTAACCCCAGGTCTTAACACCTGCGGTCTTCTTGCCAGCAAGAGCGTCCGCAACAAAGGCACGGGTTCCCAAATCAACGCGCTTTAGCATTGAGGTAAGAATTGTGGACTTGTAAGCGGAATGAGCTGGGTAGGTAGCTTCATCAGCATCTACACCAATGGACCACTTACCAAGTTCAGAAGCAGCCTTGTGCATACCGGTTCCGGTTCCACCAGCTGCTGCATAAACAACATCTGCGCCATTCTGGTACATACCCTTAGCGGCTTCATATCCCTTTGCAGGATCGTTAAATCCTGAGAAATCAGGGAAGTTAGAGATGTAAGTTGATTGAATCTTGATCTTTGGATTGATCGCCTTTGCACCAGCAATAAAGCCAGCTTCAAACTTTGCGATTAGAGGTGTATTAACACCGCCAATAAATCCAATTCGACCAGACTTGGTTGTCATAGCTGCAGCCAGACCTACAAGGTATGAGCCTTCTTCTTCCTTGAAGACAATGCTTTGTACGTTAGGTGCTGTGACTGATGAGTCATCAACGATGCCCCATTGAACCTTTGGGAACTCCTTTGCAACTTTGCCTAGAGCTGTTGCATAGGTGAAACCAACTACAACGATTGGGTTGGCGCCGCGGCTTGCCATAAGGCGTAGACGCTCTGCACGCTGATCATCGGTAGCGGTTGGGCTGTCCTGAGACTCGATTAGCTTGAGGGTTTTATCCTTATCAAGCAATGGCTTTACGCCAATGTACGCAAGCTGATTAAAGCCTGGAACATCGCGGCCACCCAAGCTGTAAGCAATTCCAATGGTCTTTGCCTTGGTCTTTGCCTGAGCTGGAGCTGCTGCGATAAGTCCTGTTGCAACTAGGGCACCCGCAATTAATGATGCACCGAGCTTGCGAAGGGTTTTCTTCTGCATTCAGTTATCTCCTTAGTAGTAGTAATTAACTGCTTGTCGAAGAACTCAAGATTCTCTTACCTGTATCAGTCTTCCTGTAGAGACATGTCGAGCCACAGGACTGACGGATAACAAGATTGGAATCAACCTTGAGTTGCTTAGGGGGAAATTGGTAACCATCTCTTATTCGCTCGAGCAACGTCGACATAGCCAACGCACCTTGCAAGTGGGCATCCCGTGAGATGACCGTTA
>JBEDAQ010000028.1:0-8584 GCA_041177685.1 Actinomycetota bacterium
GTAAAGGACAGTGGTTATGGACGCATTCATGGTGCTGAGGGATTATTGGAGTTCACTTATCCAAGAACAGTGGTGAAGACTAAGTTCAATATCCCACTGCAGTTCACAACATTTGCCCGCACCGGTTTTGCAGATAAAACCATCATCAGATTGGTAAACATCCTGCACCGCCGGCGCCGTTAATTTCCTGCGTATAAATCTTTAGGAACAAAAACTAATAACGAGGTGCGTTTCTAGTTCTCTCAATCTTGGGTTTACGTTTATCTCGATTGTTCCAACAAGCAGTATGCCAGTGCCTGCGGGACTCAACATCATGTTCCAGCCATGCAACTGTATGTGGTGTGGCCATCGGAATTAATTGATCACACCCTGGGCAGCGATATGGTTTTGTCGAGCTGGAGCCGGTAATTCGGCGGACCATGTAAAGACCCTCTAGATGCTCTTCGATACTCTGATGAGAAGCGGCTATCTCTCTATCTGAATCGTGCGTAGGGTTATCTTTACCACGCTTCTTGGGTTTATTTCTCCGCGGACTCACAGGGATATTCTCCATGAATTAAGGCAAGATTGCGCTCATGAAATTGAGGCGGTTCTACCCATCAGCTTTAGCAGCATTAATTGCGTTGTTGATGCTGGCGGTAATCACGCCCCAAGCCACTTCAGGTGAAATTAAGGCAGTAGCCAAAAAGACCGCCAAACCAATTCCCTCTCCCTCACCTAAGTGGCCACCGAAAGGTTTTACCGGCAGAGATGGAGTTTTTGCCAAGGTCCCGACCAGTAAAGAGCTAATTGGGTTGCTTTCCGCTAAGCGAACCCTGCAATCAGTAGTAAAAAACTGTGAAGAGTTTGCCTGTGGTGCGGTAATTGCAGCTGCAGAAACAGGTTGCAAGTGGTGGGAAGTCAACTCAAATGTTTTTCGCCTTAAGCCAGAAGATCTATCAAAAGAAAAAATCGGAACTTTGGTTACCTATGCTAAAGGCAGCGAAAAACGCCAACAAAGCACAATGTTTTTGATTTCTACGGAACCAGTAGCACCCGGGGTTTCTATAAGTGGAATCAAGGTAACCTGTCACCGCGATAGCACCAATCAACCAAAGCCAGGTAACATCTACAAATCCTTATTGCCAGCGGTAAATTCGGAGGGTTAAATTGTTAGGCGGAATTGATAACTCGCTATTTTTTTCATCTTTTGCTGGATTTGCTGTGCTGGGGATATTAATACTTTTGTTGCGTTGGGCCTTTTCCAGAGGTTCATCATTGGTAGAAAAACCATCTAAAGCCGGCGAGGAGGCTGAGTACGGATTACTTAGGGTGGTTGCTAAACCAAGTAATCACATAGAAGGTGAAATGTTGCGGCAAAAGCTGGCCGCACATGGAATTAAAGCCACCTTAACCCAAACTAAATCCGGTCCGAGGTTGTTTGTCTTTCCAGAGGAGGAAAAAGCTGCTGCCGCAATACTGCGCAGCTAGCGATTTTTGCCTGGAACCCAGAGTTGATCTCCCAACTCACGGTTTTCATAGCGCGCCAAAACGAAAAGTAAATCTGAGAGTCGATTGAGATACTTTGCGGTTAATTTGTTAACGCCTTCACCAAAAGAGTGAATCGCCTGCCATGTGCACCGCTCCGCTCTTCTGACAACGGTTCGGGCCACATGAAGATGAGCAGATGCGGGTGTCCCTGAAGGCAAAACAAAAGATTTCAATGGCGCCAAGTTGGCGTTATAAACATCAATCTGCTCCTCTAGATAGGAAATCTGAGACTCGAGAACGCGCAATGGTTCATGGGCAGGAGCATCAACTACCGGAGTGCAAAGATCTGCTCCAACATCAAAGAGATCATTTTGTACTCTAACTAGTAATTTGCGAATCTCTGCATTTAACTCCGGAATAGTAAGTACGACGCCAATATAGGAGTTGGCCTCATCGACGGTGGCGTAGGCCTCTAATCTGGGGTCATTTTTGGAGGTCCGACTCATATCTCCTAAAGAGGTTGTTCCATCATCGCCGGTTTTTGTATAAATTCGAGTCAGATTTACCATGGGGTGAGCCTATGCCAGTCGTTACTATGACACCACTCGGAGATTAAAGATTGGCTTGGCGACAACTTTGACCCAAGAAATTTAGAGCTAGAGAGGGTGGATATCTAGATGCACTCCCATCCTCTTGATCGATTCCGCGTGGTTGGTGGCAGCTCACTAAAGGGTGATGTGACTATCACCGGAGCAAAAAACTCAGTTTTAAAACTTATGGCGGTCACCTTATTGGCCAAAGGTCGCTGCACTATTCAAAATGTCCCCGACATTGCAGATGTCGCCATGATGGCAGATCTACTCGAGCGACTTGGATGCACAGTCATACGAGACCTACAAAAAAGTACAGTAAGTATTGATGTACCAGAAACTCCGGGACATCGCGCAGAGTATGAACTAGTGCGTAAATTACGGGCCTCGATCAATGTGCTCGGTCCATTAGTGGCGCGGCTAGGAAAAGCTGAAGTTGCACTACCGGGTGGAGATGCGATTGGCTCTCGTGGATTGGATTTTCACACCAAAGGTTTAGTAGCCCTTGGCGCACAAGCACATAGCGAACATGGTTACATCATCGCTTCAGCACCGAATGGATTAAAGGGTGCGGAGATAACTTTAGATTTTCCAAGTGTTGGAGCAACCGAAAACATTATGACCGCTGCGGTATTAGCAAAAGGTGTTACGGTTTTGGATAACGCAGCCCGTGAACCAGATATAGTTGATATCGGTAACTTTTTGATTGCAATGGGTGCAGATATTGAAGGTTTAGGAACTCCAACCATCACTATTCGAGGTGTTGATTCGCTATCTGCAGCTGATCACACCGCAATCTCAGATCGCATCGTGACCGGAACCTGGGCCTTTGCCGCTGCTATGACACAGGGTGATATCTCAATTCACGGAGCCCGCCCCGAACATCTCGAACTGCCATTAGAAAAGCTAGTTTCAACCGGTGCTGTGGTTACCTCAATTCCTGACGGAATCCGGGTCAAGATGGATCGCAGGCCTTCAGCTATAGATGTTTCAACTCTTCCCTACCCTGGTTTTCCTACCGACCTCCAACCATTTGTCATTACTTTAAACGCCATTGCAGATGGCGATGCCTTAGTAACTGAAAATGTTTTTGAGGGCAGATTTATGTTTGTAAATGAGCTACTGCGTTTGGGGGCAAAGATTCGAGTTGATGGCCATCACGCCGCAATTACTGGAGTAAATCAGCTTTCCTCGGCACCGGTTGTGGCATCAGATATTCGAGCGGGCGCAGGGCTGGTCCTAGCAGGTTTGGTTTCAGATGGAATTACCTTTGTAGAGGGCGCCTACCATGTCGATCGCGGCTATCCAAACTTCGCAGAGCAGCTTTGTGCACTCGGTGCCGATGTAACTAGGGTTGACTAAGAATAGTTTTAATGAAACTAAACCGATTCGCGTAGTTCGTGTCGACCTTCTACTCGTAACTTCTTATAGATAATCATCGTTTCATGTCGCACCAATGACTCGCTATAGCCAATCTCATTAGCGATGCTCTTGTTGGTTTTTCCAGCCCGCAACAACTCGAGAATTTTCTCTTGACGCTGCGTTAAAGGCTGTAACTCACTTGATGCCAACAAATCCTTAGAGCTCGATAAGGTGCGAATCTCAAGAGAGCTTTCATAAACCATCAATAGTGATCTAATGGCTTCGAAATAATTTTCAATTCCTGGAATCTGAGTTAGATCAGTTTTAAAGCTAAAGGAATAGATACGGCTCAACCCCACAGGGACTGCGAGCATCGACTCCCAATCAGAGATGGAATCAAAGTGATAAAAATCTGGGAACTCTTCATTAACGGTTTGAACCCTGGCCCAAACTAATTTTTGAGTGCGACTGGCATTACTCATGGGGCGGTTTTCCGAAATATCTAAAGTGGTCTCAGACATGTGCTGGTATTTGCTAAATCCATGGAGATTTAAACACCTAATGCTTCCATCATCCTCTACAACACCACGATAAGAGACAGAGAGCTCTTGATCAGGTGAGATGTGCGCGGTTAGAAAATCTAAAGCTTGATCGGGATGAGGCGACTTCGCGAGAAACTCTGCGATTAGTTGAATCTTCCCAAGAAAAAGTTCGTACAAGGAACCCCCCCCCCCCCACCGAAAATCACTGGATCGACGTACTTCGCCTCCGGTAGAAGAATCATGTCAGAGCAGGCTGACGAAGTCCCTGATTCAGAGTGGTTTAAGAGGGTTGATGCTAAAAAGCATCAAGAAAATAAGGTGCAATCGATTTCAGAGTAATACTTCTTAAGAAGCTGATTCACCCAATACAGATACTCGATTGTTGGCAACAGAGAGGAACCCTCCGCTGACATTGAACTCAACCGCTGTGCCATCTTCGCTCTTGATGCTGACTTTACCGTCGACCAATACACCAAGAAGCGGACTGTGATCAGGAAGAACTCCTAAATCACCTTCCAGGGTGCGGGCAGAAACCATTGTGGCTTTGCCCGACCAGACCCGCTTCTCTGGGGTTACGAATTCGACGGTAAGTAATTTGTCAGACATTTGTTTTAGCTCTTCGCCAACTCTGCCGCTTTACGCTCGACGTCATCTAGACCGCCGCACATAAAGAAAGCCTGCTCTGGAATATGGTCGTAATCGCCATTTGCCAATGCATCAAAGGCCGCGATGGTTTCGCTAAGCGGAACAAAGGAGCCATCAATTCCGGTGAAGACCTTAGCAACGAAAGTGTTCTGTGAAAGGAAGCGCTGGATACGACGAGCACGTCCTACCAAGATGCGATCCTCTTCTGAAAGTTCATCGATACCAAGAATTGCGATGATGTCCTGTAGATCCTTATAACGCTGCAGAATCTGCTTGACGCGGTTTGCAACTCGGAAGTGGTTCTCACCGATATAGCGTGGATCAAGAATGCGTGAGGTTGAATCCAGCGGATCCACAGCAGGGTAAATACCCAACTCGGAGATCGGACGGGAAAGAACTGTGGTTGCATCCAAGTGGGTGAATGTTGTGTGTGGAGCTGGGTCAGTGATGTCATCGGCAGGAACATAAATCGCCTGCATCGATGTAATTGAGTGACCACGGGTTGAGGTGATGCGCTCTTGAAGCACACCCATCTCATCAGCCAAAGTTGGCTGGTAACCCACAGCGGAAGGCATACGGCCAAGAAGTGTTGAAACCTCTGAACCGGCTTGGGTAAAGCGGAAGATGTTGTCGATGAAGAGCAAAACATCCTGCTTTTGCACATCGCGGAAATACTCCGCCATGGTTAGCGCAGAAAGCGCAACACGCAAACGGGTTCCGGGTGGCTCATCCATCTGACCGAAGACCAAGGCGGTCTTATTGATAACACCGGTCTCTGTCATTTCAAGGAAAAGGTCATTACCTTCACGGGTACGTTCTCCAACTCCGGCGAATACTGAAACACCACCGAAGTTTTCCGCTACGCGGTAAATCATCTCCTGAATTAGAACGGTCTTACCTACACCTGCACCGCCGAATAGACCGATCTTTCCACCCTTTACATATGGTGTTAGCAGATCGATAACTTTGATGCCGGTTTCAAACATCTCTGTCTTTGACTCAAGTTGATCAAAAGCTGGTGCGGTACGGTGAATCGGCCAACGCTCCTTGACATCAAGTGATGATGTTGGAACATCTAGTGATTCGCCAAGTGCGTTAAATACATGTCCCTTGGTGACATCTCCGACTGGAACAGAGATCGCTGCACCTGTATCACGTACCTCAACGCCGCGGACCATGCCGTCGGTTGGTTGCATAGAAATCGCGCGCACTAGGTTGTCACCAATGTGTTGAGCTACTTCGAGGGTTAACTCGCGTCGCTCACCACCTAGTGTCACATCGACCTTTAGCGCGTTGTAGATCGCAGGCATCGAATCCGATGGGAATTCGATATCAACGACCGGTCCAATCACGCGTGCTACGCGTCCGGTTGCTGTCTTAGTTGTCATCATTCGCTCCCTGCGCTTGCTGAGGCGAGCGCATCTGCGCCGCCCACGATTTCACTGATTTCTTGCGTAATTTCGGCTTGACGGGCCGCGTTGGCAAGTCTGGTCAACGACTTAATCAATTCATCAGCATTGTCAGTTGCTGATTTCATCGCACGACGACGCGCTGCATGCTCCGATGCTGCTGATTGCAGTAGCGCGTTGTAGACACGAGATTCAATATAACGTGGAAGAAGTGCGTTGAGAACTTCTCCAGCATTTGGCTCAAACTCATACATCGGCAATAAACCTGCGGGCGCTGGTCCATCAGATTCAACAACCTCTAATGGCAACATCCGCTTGTTCATGGCGATCTGAGTAATCATTGATTTAAACTCGGTATAAACAATGTGTAGCTCATCTACTCCATCAATATCAACCTGCGCATCTTTGATAAATGCTGCAATCAACTCATCTGAGATAGTTTTTGCATGTGCGTAAGTTGGATTGTCGGAGAAACCGGTCCAGGAGTTCTTGATGGCGCGGTTGCGGAACTTGAAGTAGTTAACCGCTTTACGACCTACCAAATAAGTATCAACCTCTAGACCACGCTGCTTAAGAGTCACGATTAATCCATCGGCCTCTTTAATTGCGCTTGAAGAATAGGCACCTGCCATACCGCGATCTGATGTGATGATCAAAACCGCAGCACGCTTTGGATTTGCCGACTCTGTAGTGAGTGGATGGTTGGTGTTTGAAAATGTGGCAACTGCGCTCACCGCACGGGTTAATTCATTGGCGTACGGTGTCGATGCAGAGACTCGTTGTTGCGCCTTGACGATACGCGATGCGGAAATGAGCTCCATGGCACGCGTAATCTTCTTGGTCGCCTTAACCGAGCGAATGCGTCGACGATAGATGCGAAGTTGAGCGCCCATGGATTACTTCTTGTACTTCGTAATCTGCTCGGTGCCGTCACTGCCCTCAGCTTCAGCAGGTGCTTCATTGACCGCCTTGGCGACTGATGAAACAAACTGTGACTTAAAGGAGTTGATGGCTGCGGTCATTTTCGCAACAGTGTCATCACTAAGTTCTTTGGTTTCAGCAATCACATCAAAGATGCCCTTGTGTTCCCGAGCAACATAATCCAAGAACTCTGACTCAAAGCGTCGAATATCTTGAACCGCAACGGAATCAAGCTGGCCGGTAGTACCCGCCCAAATTGAAACCACCATGCGCTCTAGTGAGAACGGTGTGTACTGAGTCTGCTTTAGCAACTCAACTAAACGACCACCGCGCTCTAGCTGTGCCTTCGAAGCAGCGTCAAGATCGGAACCGAAGGCTGCGAAAGCCTCAAGCTCGCGGAACTGCGCCAAATCAAGACGTAGACGACCAGCGATCTTCTTCATCGCTTTGGTCTGTGCAGATCCACCAACACGGGAAACTGAGATACCAACGTTGATAGCAGGACGTACACCTGAGTTGAAAAGATCAGTCTCAAGGAAGCACTGTCCATCGGTAATAGAAATTACGTTGGTAGGAATGAAGGCAGAAACGTCATTACCTTTTGTTTCGATGATTGGCAGACCGGTCATCGAACCGCCGCCTAGTTCATCAGAAAGTTTTGCGCAACGCTCTAACAGACGTGAGTGTAAATAAAACACATCGCCTGGATAAGCCTCACGTCCTGGTGGACGGCGAAGCAACAAGGAAACTGAACGATATGCCTCAGCCTGCTTGGAAAGATCATCAAAAACGATTAGTACATGGCCACCGTTGTACATCCAGTGCTGACCAATTGCAGAACCGGTGTAAGGAGCTAGGTACTTGAAACCGGCTGGATCTGATGCAGGAGCTGCAACAATTGTTGTGTACTCCATCGCGCCAGCTTCTTCCAAAGCAGCCTTTACAGATGCGATGGTTGAACCCTTTTGTCCAATCGCAACATAAATACATTTAACCTGCTTCTTCTTATCGCCACTCTTCCAGTTTTCGCGCTGGTTAATAATGGTGTCGATTGCAACCGCGGTCTTACCGGTCTGGCGATCACCGATGATTAGCTGACGCTGTCCGCGGCCGATTGCGGTCATTGCATCGATAGCTTTAATACCGGTTGCTAGTGGCTCCTTAACTGGTTGACGTTGTACAACAGTTGGCGCCTGAAGCTCTAGAGCACGGGTTGCTTCAGCTTTGATTTCACCTTTGCCATCAATTGGTCGACCAAGTGGATCAACCACGCGACCAAGGAAGCCATCGCCGACTGGTACGGAGAGAATTTCACCGGTACGACGAACAGTGGTGCCTTCTTCAATTCCATTAAATTCACCGAGAATAACCACACCAATTTCGCGCACATCGAGGTTTAGCGCAAGACCTAGTGTTCCATTCTCGAACTTAAGCAGCTCATTTGTCATTGTTGAAGGAAGTCCTTCAACACGAGCAATTCCATCGCCCGCTTCTACAACGGTTCCGATTTCATCGCGCGCCGCAACACCTGGATCGTATGACTTAACGAAGTTCGCTAAGGCATCACGAATCTCGTCGGGTCGGATCGTGAGTTCCGCCATGATTTCTCTCCCTATACTGCGAGCGCTCTGCCCGCGTCGGCCAA
>JBEDAQ010000029.1:0-3601 GCA_041177685.1 Actinomycetota bacterium
ATCTAGCCAATCTGGACCAGCGGTTTCATTTACAAGGACCAACTGCTTGATGGCATCTTTTGTGGTGCGTATACCGCCAGCGGGTTTAACTCCAATTCTCTTGCCGGTCATGGCAAAGTAATCACGAACCGCTTCTAACATCACTAAAACCACGGGAGCTGTCGCAGCAGGAGAAACCTTTCCTGTACTCGTCTTTATGAAATCTGCACCCGCTGCCATTGCAAGGAAGGAGGCTTTTCGAACATTGTCATAGGTCACCAGCTCGCCGGTCTCCAAAATCACCTTTAGATGGGCTCGCTCCCCACAGATATCCTTAATGCAAACGATTTCAGTAAAGACTTTCTCGAGATTTCCAGAGAGAAAGGCTCCGCGATCAATCACCATATCAATCTCAGTCGCACCGCTGGCAATGGCGTCCTCAGTATCCCGCTTTTTAACATCCAGACTAGCGCGACCAGAAGGGAATGCGGTGGAAACCGCCGCAACTGGAATCTCTCTTCCACCATTGTTATCTAAATGTTCGCGCGCAATTTTCACCATATCGTTGTAAACACAAACCGCACCAACATGAGGAACTGAGCTATCACTTGGATCAGGTCGCACCGCTTTTGTACAAAGCGCTGCAACTTTTCCAGGTGTGTCTGCACCTTCAAGTGTTGTTAAATCAATCATTGAAATCGCGGTATCAATTGCCCAAAGTTTGCTAGAGGTTTTAATACTTCTTGTCCCCAACATTGCAGCACGAGCATCTGCACCAACTTGATCAACTGGTGAAAGATTCTTTAGAAAACTCTTGATTGAGCTCTCACTGCTATCGGTCAGAAGCATGCTGTAATCCTATCCAGCGGAAATCGGATTGAGAAGGGCGTTTTACTAGATTATGTATTCGCTTTACCCCTACCCTTGTGACATGAAACCCACACCTTTGATTCTGGACTGCGACCCAGGCCATGATGATGCTTTAGCCATGATCTTGGCGGCTCACAACCCATCACTTAAGCTGCTTGGAGTAACTACGGTTTCTGGCAACGGTGGAATTGCAAAGGTGACTTTGAATGCACGTCGCGTTGCAACTCTGGCGCGAATCCATGTTCCAATTGCAGAGGGCGCCGGAAAAGCGATTTTAGGTGCAATTGAAGAGGCGCATGACATACACGGTGAATCTGCATTGGATGGTGCGGAGCTTCCACAACCGAAAATTGAATTATCCAATTTGCATGCAGTGGATTTGATTGCGAAGCTTCTTTCCGAACACCCTGAGCCAGTGACTCTGGTTGCCACTGGTCCGCTAACCAACATCGCATTGTTTTTGAAGATGTATCCGCAATTAAAGAATCGGGTTTCTGAGATAGTTTTTATGGGCGGCAGCGCCAGCAGAGGAAACCGCACCCCGTATGCTGAATTCAACATTTGGATGGATCCAGAGGCTGCCGATGTAGTACTTAGAAGCGGGCTGCCACTAACTATGTGTGGGCTAGATGTGACACACCAAGCGCTCGTGACAAAGCCGGTATTTGCTCAACTAGAAGCGATGCAGACTGAATTAAGCAAAACCATTATCGGTCTGCTGAAGTTCTTTGCTAAAACCTATGATGAGGTTTTTGAGATGCCTGATCCACCACTTCACGATCCGGTAGCTATCGCACTTTTAATTGATCGCAGTGTGGTGAAATCTCGCTTTGTAAATGTTCAAGTTGAGTTGAGTGGACCACTTACCCGCGGTGCAACAGTGGTTGATATCTACAATCGCCTCGGGGAGGAAGCCAACTGCAATGTCGCTTTGGAATTGGATTTCGACAAGTTTTGGACTCTTATGCTTGATGCGATTAAAGCTGCTGCAATTACAAAGTAATCGAGCGTCCAGCAGCCTTATCGGCAGCGATTAGCTCTCGTAAACCTTGCACCGCGGTTTCAAGCAAGATATCAAGTGGCGGCATCGGCTCTTTGCCATGAACCATCATTACCCCACCAGCTCTAACACGTAACATCGATGCAATAACAAATAATGCGGAGGCCTCCATTTCAGAGCATAAAGCGCCACCAATTTCCCATGCCTTCCAGCGTTCTAGTAGATCTTTGGCAACCCCCATCCGCTCCGGTTCATGTTGTCCATAAAAGGAGTCTTTGGATTGAGTAATACCAGTGCGATGTATCGCTCCAGTTTTCTTGGCTGCCGCTTGTAACGCTAAAACAACATCTATATCGGCAATCGCTGGAAACTCAATGGGCATATAGTGCCGTGAGGTTCCTTCATCTCGAATTGCGGCGCTGATAATTGCTAACTCGCCAGAATGAATATCTTTTTGTATATGCCCAGAAGTTCCAACACGGATAAAGGTGTCGGCGCCGCATCTGACTAACTCTTCGAGAGCGATTGCCGCTGATGGGCAGCCAATACCGGTAGATGTAACAGATACCGGAACGCCATCTAAAGTGCCCGTATAAGTTACATATTCGCGGTTGGTGGCGACATGTCTTGGGTTATCAAAGAGTCTTGAGATTGGTTCGCAACGACCTGGATCTCCAGGCAGCAACACATACTTTCCGACATCGCCACGCTCAAGTTGGATGTGGTACTGCTTTCCGTTGCTCTCCATGTTATTTCCTTTTTCCTATGCTGCTTTTTCTTTATCCAATTTAATTAACTCTCTTACCGACTCTACGGCCGCAACAATTAAACCATCTAGTGGTCCAAACTCTCCTTCACCATGCATCGCCATTATTCCTCCAGCTCTGGCACGCAATATGCTAGAAACAACACAGATAGTTGAAATCTCCATCTCAGAGCAGATTGCACCACCTATCTGCCAGGCTCTCCATAAATCTTTAAGCTGCTCGCTGTTTGCGGAGCGATCTGGTTCGACTTCTCCAAAAAAAGAATCTTTTGAATGAGATATCCCAACCTGGTATCTGACACCCAATCTCTGTACCGCACTTTTCATAGCCTGCACTATCTCTAAATCGCATAGCGCCGGAAACTCAATTGGCATGTAATGCAAAGAGGTTCCTTCATGGCGAATAGCTCCAGTTACTATCGCTAAATCATTGGATTTTGTGCCAGGCTGCAAGCTACCTGAGGTACCAACCCTGATAAAAGTGTCCGCACCACTGCGATAAAGCTCCTCCACCGCAATAGCGGATGAAGGACATCCGATACCGGTGGATGTCACAGAAACTTTTTCTCCCTCTAGCCATCCGGTATAAGTGACATACTCACGATTTGTTGCGATGTGAACCGCATTTTCTAACCTTGCAGCAATTAAAGGAACTCGACCGGGATCTCCCGGCATCAAAACATATCTTCCGACATCGCCTTGCTGGGTTTGAGTGTGATACTGCTTCATCAATTCAACCTATTCATACGTTCGATGAAGAGCTTCATAAAGCGATCTACATCAACCCCCATGGAAACTCGAGCATTGGGGGCTTTTTTTAAGGCGCCATAGTGATCAGCTATGGTCTTGGCTTTAGAAGGACCGTCAGATAAATCAATGGAGAGAAAGTAATCGCGATTTTCAACCAGTGTTGGATCTATCAAAATTGCAGCTGCTAATGGATCATTTATAGCGCAACCCTGTATTCCCTGATACTCAGCGTGAAA
>JBEDAQ010000030.1:0-7844 GCA_041177685.1 Actinomycetota bacterium
GCTCTCGGTCAAAGGGTTTTCCTTCTGCTGTTCCCTGCACCTCAACAAACTTTCCGTCACCGGTACACACAATATTCATATCCGTTTCAGCGGTGACATCCTCTTCATAACAAAGATCAAGCATGGGTGTGCCATTAATGATTCCAACGCTAACTGCGGCAACTGAATCTGAGAGCGGTGATTTACCGGTTATGTGTCCTTGCTTCATTGCCCAAGCAATTGCATCGCTTAGAGCGACATAGGCGCCGGTTATTGCAGCGGTGCGGGTTCCACCATCGGCCTGCAAAACATCACAATCTAAAACGATGGTGTTTTCACCTAAAGCCTTCATATCAACTATCGAGCGCAGTGAACGTCCAATTAAGCGAGAGATTTCCTGGGTTCGCCCGCCCAACTTTCCTTTCACGCTTTCTCGATCAGAGCGGGTGTGAGTTGCGCGCGGCAACATTGAATACTCAGATGTGACCCAACCTTTTCCAGAGCCCACTAACCATCTGGGGACTCCAGGAGTAAATGAGGCGACACATAAAACCCGGGTATTTCCAAAGGAAACTAGTACCGAGCCCTCTGCCTGATTTAACCAGCCTCTTTCAAATTTAATCTCTCTTAACTGTATTGCGCTCCTGCCATCAATTCGGCCGGACAAGTTGGGGCCAGATGAGTTAGGGCCAGATGTGTTAGGAGATGTTGAGTTATCGCTTGCTGACACTGGCGCTCTCTTTCACTTGAGAAGTAAAAATCAAAACAGTTATGCTCAAAGTTTACCTTTAACAAAGTTGACCTCAGGACCGAGGAATCTTCTTGCCAAATTGGCAAAGTTTTCTGGATCGCCGCTTGAGATGAATTGATGTGTGGCTGGTGTGGTTTGCGTACGCAACAAATTATTTTGTACTAAAACTCGATAGAGATCTTTAGCTGTCTCTTCAGCGCTTGAAACGAGAGTGACCTCATTGCCCATCACATATGAGATGACACCAGTTAGCAATGGATAATGGGTGCAACCTAATACCAAGGTATCGATTTCCGATTTCTTCAAAGGTTGAAAATACCGCTCTGCTGCTGCTGTAACGGCAGCTCCAGATGTCTCTCCCCGCTCTACAAAATTAACAAAATCTGGACAGGCCACCGTTGTTAAATCTAAGTGCGGCGCGGCAGCAAAGGCATCGTTGTAAGCCTGCGAATCAATTGTGGTTTGAGTGCCTATTACGCCGATCTTGCCGCTCTTGGTTGCGGAAACCGCGCGTCGTACCGCAGGTTGAATTACCTCAATTACCGGTATCGAATATCTCTCGCGGGCATCACGAAGCATTGCAGCGCTAGCAGTGTTGCAAGCGATAACAATCGCTTTAACTCCGGCGTTGACCAAGGAGTCCATAATCTCCAAAGCAAAGGAGCGCACCTCTGCCAATGGGCGCGGGCCATAAGGTCCGCGTGCCGTGTCGCCGAAATAGATTGTGGATTCATTTGGCAGCTGATCAATAATCGCTCGAGCTACCGTCAGTCCCCCCAGCCCGGAATCAAAGATCCCAATCGGTTGATTGGCTTGATCTGTTGGGTTTGCTGCGCTCGATGACACGGGTTGAAGTGTAAAGCCCCGCAAAACTGTGGCCTGGCTCATTAATAATTCAGCTTTCACTGTCCGATTTGCCCCGAAAAGTCATAAAAAAAGGAAAGATTTCTTAGGAAATGCCGTGATTTCCGCTTGAACAACGCATGAGTAAGTAGGACCCTTTTACCTAATTGCTTTGACCGAGGCTTCATATGGGCCTACGGAAGAAGTGATCGCTTAGCCCTAACTGGGCCGAGCAAGTCAGGCTCGATTAAACCCGAGCGAACCTAATAGCCCACGGAGGCCATTTTGCTTCAATTAACAGCAACCCAGTGGAGCGTTGTTTACAACATCCTTTCATTCGGACTTGTATCAATGCTTGCTACAACTGTTTACACCCTAGTTTCACAGCACCGCGTTCTTCCTAAGTACCGCAACGCGCTTGTGCTTTCTTCAATGGTTACCTTCATTGCTGGTTACCACTACCTACGTATCTTTGATTCATTCAAAGAGGCAACCGCAGAAGGCACATTCAATGTTGCCCATGATGTTAATGCCAGCTCAATGGCATTCAACGAGGGTTACCGTTACGTAGACTGGATTCTCACAGTTCCATTGCTTCTTGTTGAGGTAATTGCAGTACTTGCACTTGCTAAGGAAGCATCAAAGTCAATGATTATGCGTCTTGTTCCTGCATCAGCAGCAATGATCGCACTTGGCTATCCTGGAGAAACCTCTTCAGATCAGGGTGAGAAGATTATGTGGGGCGTTCTCTCCACAATTCCATTCCTTTACATCCTTTACGTTCTATTCGTAGAGCTAGGTAAGTCACTTGATCGTCAGCCAGAAGGTGTTGCCGCAACCATCGGTCGCCTACGTCTTCTACTTATCGCATCATGGGGCGTATACCCAATCTCCTACCTACTTCCAATCATCGATGCAGATGGAGCAGCAAGCTCTGGAGCATTCGTTGGACGTCAAGTTGGTTACACCATCGCTGACGTTGTTGCGAAGTGCGTATGGGGTCTAACAATTCTAAAGATCGCTCGCATGAAGTCCATTGCAGAAGGCATGAAGGACGATCACTAAGAATAAATAGCAGTAATAAATAAAAGTAGTAGTAAGGCAGGGCTCGGGAAACCGGGCCCTGTTTTTATTTGTATTACTTAATTTCTATTGCCTCTAGCAAAGATTGCTGCAACCAACCAATCCAAGAGTAAACCGCGTAAACCGCCTTCATCGGATCGCTCTCCACCATTAACTCGTACTTTTTATGAAGATCGGTGTTTGCCATATCGGCATTTTGCTGGTTGGCATCGGCCAAATCTTCTGCTTGCGGTTTGCCCTTTTCAGAGCCAAACCCAAGGCGAACCGCCAAAGCCAACCGCAGATCATTTAATCCACCCAGCCAAGCCAGTGAATCAGCCATAGAGATTGTGATTTGGATTGAACCTTTATCTAACGGGGTATCGCCATTCCAATCCTCATCCTGTGGCAACAGCGCTTCATAAATTAATAGCGCGTGAGCCTTTTTCTTTTCCCGCAAACCATGCTCTGTGTAGCGGCGAAACTCCCCCGCGGCCTGCTCATCCTCGTAGGCGTTAGGTAGCAACCTTCTCAAAACCGGATCCTCCGGTGGAGCTTCCGAGTTAGAGATTCCAACTAAATGCAAGAGTGGATCTACTTGATGAGATTGACCATCGCCATCTGCTAATAACTCTAGGAGTTGCTCGGTTAAGTTAATTAAGACATGGGCCTCTTGAGAGGTAAAGGTGATTAATAAATCCCCATTGTCTAGCGGACGGAATGATGACATTTATATTGGCCCTACGACTCAATCTTTTTCACGGTTCAATCTCTCGTTGCACAGTGGCCCATAAACCATATTCATGGAGTCGTTGGACATCCCGTTCCATCTCTTCTCGAGTTCCAGAGGTAACTACCGCTTTGCCCTCATTGTGCACCTTTAACATCAACTCGGTAGCACGCTCTTTTGAGTAGCGAAACAACACCATAAATACATGGGTCACATAACTCATTAGATTTACGGGATCATCCCAAACAACACAGACCCATGGCCGATCTGCCCGTAGATCTGTCTCGGTTTCCGATTCAGTAATTGTGCCAAGTGCCACTTTTAATTAACCTCACACCTGTTATACATCATGGAGTGATTAATCATGCCCATTAGAGATCATTCTGGAGAATTGTCGCTGCCACCGTTGTCATCTGGGCCTTTGCGCAAACCGGCATGAATCTCTTTGCAGGTTGGACAGATGGGAAACTTTTTTGGATCTCTAGATGGAATCCAACGTTTGCCACAAAGCGCGGTTACGGGTTTTCCAGAAACCGCTGATTCAACGATTTTGTCCTTCTTTACATAATGAGAAAATCTTTCATGATCGCCAGATTCAAGATCTTCTTGATGGCTGGTATCTAGCTGCTCATCAATTAGTGTGTCGCTTTGTCCGATACCGTCTGGTCCCAAACCGCCCTTACCGCGGGTAAACAACCCCATTTTCCAGTCTGGCGCTTCTTTCATGGCCGCATAATAAAGCTAAATTCTCAGGGAAAACTGAACGCGACGTAGGATAAGCAGATGAAGGATCTATTAAAGACGGAGCATCTCTCGCGGGCCGATGTCGAGCTGCTGCTCGAGACCGCATCCCGATTTGCTAAAGATCCAACCTCAGCCGCAGACACCTTGGCTCACAGGAGCGTCGCGGTCTACATGTCTAAGCCATCAACCCGCACCCGTTTGGCTACTGAAACCGCGGTCGCACATCTTGGTGGCACTCCGATTTTTCTCCGTAACGATGAGTTGCAAATTGGTCGTGGTGAAACTATCGCCGATACCGCCAGAGTTATTAGTCAATTTTGCAGCGCGCTTTTGATTCGCACCTATGCTCAAGCCGAGGTTGATGAACTTGGTGCAAACGCAACTGTTCCAGTTATTAATGGTTTAACTGATTACGACCACCCAACTCAAGCCTTGGCGGATTGGATTACTATCCGAGAGAAATTTGGCAAAGATATCTCTGGTCGTAAATTTGTTTATTTAGGTGATGGAAACAATGTCACCACAGCTTGGTTGATGATGGGTGCAATCATGGGTGCTCATGTTGTAGCCGCAACACCTTCTGGAAAATGGGCCCCTGATACAAAGGTTGTTGAGACCGCGAAGAAACTCGCTCAGGCAAATGGTGGCAATGTCGAGGTAACCCATGATCCGATCGCTGCCGCAAAAGATGCCTCAGTTTTGTACACCGATGTTTGGATGTCGATGGGCGATCCAGAAAGTGATAGAAGAGAAAAAGAGACAGCGCTTGCGCCCTTTAAAATTACTGAAAAATTAATGTCTACTTCCGCCTCTGACAGCATCTTTATGCATTGTCTGCCAGCGCACAGGGGTGAAGAGGTAGATGCCGCGGTAATAGATGGCCCGCGCTCCGTTATTTGGCGGGAAGCCTTTCATCGTCGCACCACAATTCAGGCCATCATTTTTCACCTGGTTCGCGGCGAACTTAAAGGCTAGGCTTATCAGATGCGTGTTATCGTTCCAGCTGAGGTAAAAAGCGGCGAAAAACGAGTGGCATTACTACCCGACATTATTTCTAAGTTAACTCGAGCTGGCCTTGAGGTCGTTATTCAATCTGGAGCTGGCCTAAATGCTGGTGCAGCAGATGAAGCTTACAAAAGCGCTGGGGCCACTATTTGCGATGCTGGACAGATCGCTGGCGAGTTGAAAAATGCTGATGTAATTCTCTCGGTACAACCATTAAGTGCTGATGTTGCTAGCACTCTAAAATCCGGCGCAATCACAATCTCATTTTTATCACCTTCAAATGCACAAGAATCTATAAACGCCTTTGCTAAAGCCGGAGTCACTGCATTTTCTTTAGAGGCGGTGCCACGAATTTCTCGCGCCCAATCCATGGATGCGCTGACTTCGCAAGCATTGTGCGCTGGATACCGCGCCGCTTTGGTGGCTGCGGAGTTATCACCAAGGTTTTTCCCATTATTAATGACCGCTGCAGGAACTGTTACGCCTGCAAATGTTTTAGTGTTAGGTGCTGGGGTTGCTGGTTTGCAGGCGATTGCGACAGCACGTCGACTTGGTGCCGTTGTTTCAGCTTACGATGTCAGACCATCATCCGCCGATGAAGTTAAGTCGATGGGTGCAAGTTTTATCGAGTTAGAGCTTGAAGCATTGGAAGGTGCAGGCGGCTATGCCCGCGAAATGACTGAGGAACGGGCCGCAAAACAACGTGAACTGTTAAAGCCTTACATCACCAAATCACATATTTTGATTACCACCGCCGCGGTACCGGGTCGGCCAGCTCCGCGACTTGTTACCAAAGAGATGTATGAGTCAATGGCAGAAGGTTCGGTAATTGTTGATTTGGCCGCAGAGAGTGGTGGCAATGTTGAAGGCTCAAAGGCTGGAGAAATTGTTACAACCTCAAATGGCATAAAGATCTGGGGTGGCAAAGATGTTCCAAGCCAACTTCCCTTCCATGCCTCATATCTCTACTCCCGAAATGTTGTGAACCTGCTTTTGTTAATGAGCAAAGAGGGTGCGGTTGTTCCCGATTTCGCAGATGAGATTATCGATGCGGCTGCTTTGACCCATGGTGGCGTAGTTCGGAAGGGTGCATAGGTAAAAATATGGATTTAATAGCGATTATTACCATCTTTGTGCTCGCGGTATTTGTTGGGTTTGAGGTCGTTTCAAAGGTTTCCTCGACTTTGCACACTCCATTGATGAGTGGAGCAAATGCGATTCATGGTGTGATTTTGGTTGGTGCGATTATCGTGGCTGATCACAGCGAAACCAATTTGGAGTTAGGTTTATCGGTTGCAGCAATTGTGCTGGCAACTATCAATATGGTGGGCGGATTTGTCGTCACAGATCGCATGCTCGAGATGTTCAAGGGCAAATCTGGGGGCCGTTCTAATCAGAGCTCTGGTGATAAGAAATGAGCCGCACTATTTACGATTTAATCGGCCTTGGCGCCGGCGTCATGTTTATCTTGGCGTTAAAGGGTCTTTCACATCCGCGTACAGCACGTCGGGGAAATATTTTGGGTGCTATTGGCGCAACTGTGGCAACTATTGCAGTTTTCTTTTATGCCTCTGAGGGTAATGAGCTTCCGTTAAATAATCTGGGTTGGATTTTGGGCGCGATTGCCTTTGGTGTTTTGGTCGGAGTTCCGGCGGCACGTAAAGTTCAGATGACCGCGATGCCACAGTTGGTGGCTTTGTTTAATGGTGTAGGTGGCGGCGCCGCAGCTCTTGTTGCGATTGTTGAATACTTGAAGCTAGGTGATTCCGCATCTACTGGTGTTGTTATTGCAACTGTATTTACTGTTCTTGTGGGCTGTGTTTCATTCTCCGGTTCTATCGTTACATTTTTGAAGCTGCAGGAGTTAATGACAACTCGTCCTGTGGTTTTCCCTGGTGGCAGATTTGTAATTGCGGCGACTTTGATAGGAACAGTCGCAAGCGCGGTTTGGGTGGTAATGGAATTGGGAACTACCCCATTATTAATTTTGGCTGCGCTCTCCTTGCTATTCGGCGTTCTATTTGTATTGCCAGTAGGTGGCGCGGATGTTCCAATTGTTATCTCGCTTTTGAACGCCTTTACCGGCTTAACTGTGGCTGCAGGCGGCTATGTATTAGATGCCACCTTGTTGATTATCGCCGGAACTTTGGTGGGAGCCTCTGGAACTATTTTGACCCGCTTAATGGCAGAGGCAATGGGACGCTCCTTATTTGGCACATTATTTGGAGCATTTACCGCAAAACCCCAGGAGGCTGGCGCGGCATCTGAAACCAGGCCAGTTAAATCTGGAACCCCTGATGATGTTGCGATCTTGTTGAACTACGCCCGTCGAGTAGTGATTGTGCCGGGCTTTGGATTAGCGGTGGCACAGGCACAACATACGGTCCGTGAATTAGCTGATTTGTTAACAGCTAAAGGAATTGATGTTGCTTACGGAATTCATCCGGTGGCTGGTCGCATGCCAGGACATATGAATGTTTTGTTGGCGGAGGCCAATGTTCCTTATGAGCAGCTTTCAGAGATGGATGAGGTTAATCCAACCTTCCCACAAACTGATGTGGCATTGATTATTGGCGCCAATGATGTTGTAAACCCGGCTGCCAAGACCACCCCGGGATGTCCTATTTATGGAATGCCTATCTTGGATGTTGCGCAGGCGGGAAATGTTATTTTCTTGAAGCGATCTATGCGACCTGGCTTCGCTGGCATTGAAAATGAACTTTTGTTTGA
>JBEDAQ010000031.1:0-3618 GCA_041177685.1 Actinomycetota bacterium
AAAGTTTTGTGCAGATTTAAATGAGAGACATCGGCCCCAAATTTTCCAGGTTGAGCCAATCCAACTAATGCGTTCAAATTCGCGCCATCTACATAAACCTGTCCGCCGGCATCATGAACCATGCCGCAAATTTCAGTAATTGCCGCTTCAAAAACCCCATGGGTTGATGGGTAGGTAACCATCAAAGCCGCCAAACGCTCTCGATACTCTGCGATCTTCTCCGCTAAGTCAGTTAGTGAAACATTTCCTTGTTCATCACAGGCAACCACAACAACACGCATGCCGGCCATGACAGCGCTGGCCGCATTAGTGCCATGAGCGCTGGAGGGAATCAAGCAAATATCCCGCTCTCCCTCTCCCTTGGCATCAAGGTAGTTACGAATCGCAAGCAACCCTGCGAACTCACCCTGTGAGCCAGCGTTTGGCTGGAGAGATACTGCGTCGTATCCAGTTACATCGACTAACCATTTAGACAACTGATTGATTAACTTTCTAGTTCCTTGGGTTTGAGCCGCTGGAGCAAAAGGATGTAAATCGGAAAACTCCGGCCAGGTTACCGCCTGCATCTCAGTGGTGGCGTTTAACTTCATGGTGCAGGAGCCCAGCGGGATCATCGTTCGATCTAGCGCTAAATCGCGATCAGAGAGATTTCTGATGTACCGCAACATGGAGGTTTCAGAGTGATAAGAGTTGAAGATCGGATGTTGTAGATAGGAAGTAGAACGAGCGGCAGGAATCGATCCAATTAACTCGTGAGATGCAGACAATCCCCAAGCCTTGAATAATCTCTGAAGGAGAGCATCGCTAGTTTTTTCATCAAATGCGACGCTCACTCCACCGTCAATCTTTCTGACATTAACCCCGAATTTGAGTGCGCTTTCAACTAACGCGTTGGAATTACTGGCATAGAAAGTTACGGTATCGAAGAAATTCACCGAATTAAGTTCATAACCCGCAGCTTTAACAACAGCTGCAAACCGTCGCGCATGTTTGTGCACTCGAAACGCAATCTCTTTTAAACCTTCGGGGCCATGCCACGCTCCATAAAAAGCAGCAATCACGGCCAATAAAACTTGAGCGGTGCAGATATTGCTTGTGGCCTTATCACGTCGAATATGCTGTTCTCGAGTTTGGAGTGCTAAACGCAAAGCTGGATTTCCATGAACATCAATGCTTTGCCCAACTAACCTTCCTGGTAGTCCTCTTTCCAATCCGGTTCTAACCGCCATGAAGCCCGCATGCGGACCACCGAACCCCATCGGAACACCAAATCTTTGGGCAGAGCCAACGGCGATATCCACCTTCCACTCCCCTGGTGATTTAATCAAGGTAAGTGCCAATAGATCAGTTGCCATTACAACTAATCCATCCTGCGCCTGCACTTGGTTAATCAAAGTAGAGAAATCTCTCAGATCACCAAAAGTGTCGGGATATTGCAGTAAAACGCCAAAAACATTTTTAATTGCAATAGGTGCTGAAAAATCAACTATCTCAACCTGAATCCGAAGTGGCTTAGCACGGGCTATTACAACCGCTTGGGTTTGCGGGTGCACCCGTGAATCTATTAGGAATCGTGCATCATCTGAAAGCTTTGAAGTTCTGCGTGCCAGAGTCATTGCTTCGGCCGCAGCCGTTGATTCATCCAGCATAGATGCATTACAAATCGGCAATCCTGTTAAATCACTAACCATGGTTTGGAAGGCGAAGAGCGCCTCCAGGCGACCCTGACTTATCTCCGGTTGATATGGAGTGTAAGCAGTGTACCAAGCGGGATTCTCCAGAACATTTCTCAATACAACTGGTGGCGTAATGGTGCCGTAATAACCCATGCCAATTAATGAGTCGAATATCTGATTCTCGGAGGCTAACTTCCTTAGCTCTGCAATGGTCTCTACTTCAGAAGCTGCTGGCGGTAACTGTTGCCCAAACTTCTCCAATAATTTAATTGAGTCTGGCAAGACATCTGAAATGAACTTATCTAAGTTGTTGTATCCCAGCTCATGAAGCATGGTTGAAATCTGATCATTTGAAGGACCGATGTGCCGATCTACAAACTCTCCTCTAGCCATGGCGAGAAGAATAAGGGTTTAGAGTGCTTTACGCCCCACGTAATTTACGACGCGCTGCCAACTCATCATTGGCTTGATCTTGAGTCACGGCAGAGCCATCACTTAGATTCTCAGCTTGGAGATGGGATAGCGAGCCTTCAACCTCATTCCAAACCTTGCCAATAGCAATTCCGAAAACACCCTGACCACCCTGGAGTAAATCAAATATCTCTTCAGAGTTAGTGCACTCGTAAATGGAGGAGCCATCGCTCATCAAGGTAATTCGAGCCAGATCCTCAACCCCACGCTCTCGAAGATGAGTCACAGCGGTACGAATATTTTGTAGAGAAACCCCAGTATCAAGTAACCGCTTAACAATCTTCAAAACCAAAATATCTTTGAAACCGTATAAACGCGCTGACCCGGATCCAGCCGCTCCCCTGACAGTTGGTTCCACTAATCCAGTTCGCGCCCAATAATCTAATTGGCGATAAGAGATTCCTGCAGCAGCACAGGCTGATGCACCTCGATAACCTAGTTCAAGGTTCTCAGAACCGTTCATGAGGGGAAGCCTCGCATATCTACTTGTACTTCAGGGATAGGGGTTAAAGGTAGAACCGGCCAGGAGGGTATTCAACAACCGACACACTTAAAACCTAAACTAGAGGTTTAGGGTTCTACCCCGCGAAATCCTCCGGTGAGATTTGATCCAAGAACTCCTTGAAGCGTTCAACCTCATCCTCAGCCTGTTCCGGAATCTCGATGCCAGCATCCTCCAATAAGGCTTCACTGCCGAGAATCGGCGAGCCGGTCCTTAACGCCAACGCGATCGCATCGCTAGGTCGCGCCGATACAGATACTCCGCCTTGTAGGTTCAATACCGCATAAAAGATTCCATCTCTCATTTCAGTTAAATGGACTGAATCCAAGGCGACGCCCAGTCCCTCTAGAACATCCTTCATCAGATCATGGGTTAGCGGCCTAGGCGGTGTTACACCTTGTTGAGCGAAAGCAATTGCGGTGGCCTCTACAGCCCCTACCCAAATGGGTAGAAATCTGGAACCGCCAATTTCTTTAAGTAAAACAATGGGTTGATTGGATGGCATTTCAACCCGCACCCCAATCACATCTAGGGCGTGAAAGTTCATCGGGCTCGGTTCAAACCAGAGCGAACCAGAGCTGCATGTAATCGAACCGAAAGGGAGGCAATCTCGCGAGACACCTCTTGAGCCCGAGCTTTCGAGTCTGGATTTTTCTGTCGCAGCAACGGGGTAATTACCTGCTCCACCAACCCCACCTCGCGATCTGCTGCTGTCTTAAAAGCTCTTAAATGTCTACCTTCAATTCCGAAGGCTGAAATCTCTGATACAACCTTCGCAACTGTCAGAGCATCGCCGTCGTAGTGACGACCTTTGATTTCAATCAAACCATAACCTTCTAACTCCGCAAGTTGCTCCTCGGAGATTCCCGAACTGCTCAATAACTCCTCGCGAGATAAACGCATCTCGCTCTGCTCTACAAAAGCATTTGGCGAAATTGCACCATCAACAGCAGCCAGCCGCGCAATTGG
>JBEDAQ010000032.1:0-4381 GCA_041177685.1 Actinomycetota bacterium
GTTGTTAATTCTCTGCAACAAAGTTGGGTGGGTGTAGTTAAAGGCGACATACAAAGGATGTGGCGAAAGATTTGCCAAGCTATCTGTCGAAATCTTCTCCAGCGCTGAACGCATAGGTGCAATCTGATACGTTTCTGCGGCAAATGTATCTGACTGAAACTCATTGTGCCTTGACCAACTGTTATTGATTAACCCCAACAAAATACTCAGTGGAGTGAACAATATAAAGAAAGCTAGGGCTGAGATATGAAAACTCTGCTGCTCTGCCCCTAAAGCCGTAGAGAGTTCAGGATAATTCAACAGCCAGCCTAGAAGCGCGAAGGTTCCAAAGCTTTGGACCAAAGAGAAGATAAACATAGAGAAGGTGTGCTTCTTTTTGTAATGTCCGATTTCATGAGCCAGAACAGCAACAATCTCCTTAGTCGAGAGCTTCTCTATCAAAGTATCAAAGAGAACAATAGTTTTGCTTCGACCTAAGCCGCTAAAGAAAGCATTGGCTTTTGTCGATCTCTTGGAGCCGTCCATTACAAATAGCCGGTTTATGGCATAGCCTTGCGAAGCGCAGTATTTCTGAATCTCGGTTTTCAATTCGCCTTCCGGAAGTGGTTGCAACTTGTTGAAAAGTGGCAGGATCAATTTGGTGCCAAACATGAACATAAAAAGTGAGAAGGCGGTAACTACGAGCCAGGCAGAGATCCAGAACCCACTTTGTAGCTCTTGATAAAGCCAAAGCAAGGCGGTCAGAAGTGCTCCACCAACAACAACTGCTACCAAAGCACCTTTAAGCGCATCTGCGAAGAAGGTTTTCAAAGTAGTCTTGTTAAAACCATATTTAGCTTCAATTTGGAAGGTTCCGTAAAGCGCAAAAGGCAAATTCAAAAGCCAAGAGATAACGCCTAGCGTGGCAATAAAGAAAAGTGAAATTGGAATCTCATTTGTAACTTGCTCCCTAACAAAATCATCCAACTTGGCAAACCAGCCATTGGTTAAAGCGAAAATCATGACGACTGTTGAGAATGTGGCCGAGATGAAACCGAACTTAGTCTTCTCTGATGAGTAAGCGATGGATTTCTCACGCTCTTTTTCATCATACAAGTGAGCTATCTTCTTATCCAAAGGCAGCCGAGCGGTACCTTCATTTAGGTGATCCAATAGAGCCTCAACTATGTAGGCCACAACGACAATAGAGACAAGTACTGTAAGCAGCATTTCTCAAGGGTACCTGATAGCTAAAGCGAGATAGTATTTCGCTATGTGTCGCCTACTGGCCTTCAGCGCGAAATCCAAAACTACTATTCCAGCCTTTATCGGAGCTGAGTTTTCGCAGTTCTTAGATCTTTCTGAGGTACATCACGACTCTTGGGGAATTGCGCTCGACGGTGGGAATCAAACTCAACTGGTTAAGAAGCCACAAACCGCGAAGAAAAGTGAAGAGTTCTCAAACACTATTAACTCTGAGTCGGGCCTAGGCGGTTTATTGCACTTTAGATGGGCCTCGCCTGGCTTGCCTGTAACCCAACAAAATGCGCATCCCTTCAACTATCAGGATATTTCCTTCATTCACAATGGCGCTCTATCTCCTTACGAAACCTTAAGAGATTCAATCTCTGACGAATTCATAAAATTGCGTACCGGAGAAACCGACAGTGAGTTATTTTTCCTTTTTCTCCTAACTGAGATTGAAAAGTCGGGATTTATTGCGGGTTTTGTAAACGCCATCAGAAAAATCAAAGAAGGCTTCAAATACAGTTCTATTAACTCGATGATACTAAACAGCGACTACCTCATTGTAGTTTCGGAGCATGATCCATTAAATAAGCCAGATTGGGCTGATGATGTTTATTACGAACTTCGCTACCGATTGGATGAAAATGGGGTTGCGGTGGCCTCTTCGGGATGGAATCAAGAGGGTTGGAAACTACTTGAAAATCATCAGATCTTGATTGTGGATCGCGCCACGTTAGCAACTGAGATAGTAAATCTATAACTGGGTTTTCTTTTTACTTTCAGCTGATACAACCACCAAGACTCCAAACACAATTATCGCACCACCAATTGCATAATTTATTGTGATTACCTCATCAAGAAAGATCGCTCCTAAAGCCACAGCAATAATTGGATTTACATATGCGTAGGTTGCGGTGAGAGAAACTGGAGCGTTAGACACCAGCCAGAGGTAGGCGCTGTAGGCAATTATTGAGCCGAAGAACACCAGATAACCGAACCACAGCCAGGACCAGGCAGAGGCATCAAAAAAGTCAGCCAAACTCTCGCCATTTATAAATCCAGCGATGGTTAATGAGACCCCGCCGGCCAACATCTCATAAGCGGTAAAGACTAGGGCGTTCTTAGGCAATGGAAAACGTGGCGCTAGATAGGTGCCCAACGCCCAACCAATGTTTCCGATTAAAACCATAAACATAAAGAAGACAACGGTAGAGGAGCTCTCTCCGCTAACAGCTTTAACACTTCCCGGCTTCAAGAGCAGCGCCACGCCTAAGAAACCTATGATCAATCCCAACCAACTCAGTCGTGTGGGTCTTTCGCCAGAGATAGTTCGGAATATCGCAATCCAGAGTGGTAGCGCCGCGATTATCAATGCAACAATCCCCGAGGGAACATGTTTCTCAGCTACCGCGACATTACCCAAACCGAAACCTAATAAGACAAAACCCATAACCGTTGAGGTGAGAATTTGAGGCCTCGGAATATTTATCTCAGACCGGCCCTTTGTCATTAAAATGAAGAGAAAAAGCAATAGACCCGCCAACAGAAATCTAATTCCCATGCCAAGCAGTGGTGGCATAGTTTCTATTACATAAGCGATCGCAAAGTAAGTCGAGCCCCAAATAACATATACAGTCCATAGGCAAACCCACGTGAATGTTGATTTGGAGAGCTGGGGCACCGTTGAATCCTACTCTTGTGCCGTCTCATCAATAATAAATAACTAGTAAGGTTTGCTAGTTATGTACTCTACGCCCTTTGACCACTTGCCCGTTGCAGATCCTGGACAACCAGATTTACGCTCGGTGCCTAAGTTTTTATGGTGGATTGGCGTGAAACAACGCAAGATTGTTTTAACCGGAACCTTTTTCGGAGTTGTTAATCTGCTTTGCGTTGCTTTAATGCCAGGGGTTTTAGGAAGTGGAATCCAAGCCATTGCCGATGAGAGTTCATCAGATTTACGAAGAGCAGTTCTTAGCGCACTAGCAATCGGAGTTGTTCAGGCCGCAGCTGGAATTCTCAGGCATCGCAGAGCTGTCGGTAGTTGGATCTCCGCTGCAACTCGATTACAACAACTCGTGGCTCGCAAGGCAGTAGATCTAGGAGCAGACCTCCCACGATTGGTCTCCACCGGGGAAGTTTCAGCGATTAATTCAAATGATGTTGAGCGAGTTGCCCGTGTCTACGACTTAATTCCTCGGCTAAGTGGCGCAATAGTTTCCTTCTTTGTCGTTTCAGCGCTCTTAATTAACTCATCCCCCACATTAGGTTTGATGGTGATCATTGGTGTCCCACTTTTGGGTTTAGCAATCGGTCCAATAATCAAACCATTGCAAAGTAGAGAATCGGCGCAACGAGAAAAACTCTCCGAATCCTCGGGACTTGCAGCTGACACCGTAGCTGGACTTCGTATCTTGCGCGGTATTGGCGGCGAGGGAACCTTCTTAAAGCGTTTTCAGAAAGCATCTCAAAATGTCCGAGCCGCAGCGGTTCGAACCGCAAAGATGCGAGCACTATTGGATGGACTGCAGGTGATTCTCCCTGGCTCGTTAGTTGTCGGAGTTATCTGGGTAGGTGGAAATTTAGTGAGCCGCGGAGATTTAAGAGTTGGCGAACTGCTCGCCTTCTATGGCTACAGTGCATTTCTAATGATTCCGCTACAAATTTTGACTGAGTCAGCGCAGCGACTCACTTCGGGTGCTGTAGCTGCTCGACGCGTTATGAAGCTGCTTCGTGTTGAGAATTTACAAAGTCATGGCAATCTCAAGTTTTCTGATTCATTTGAAAAATTAACTGATTTGAAATCTGGATTAGTTCTCGAAAGAAACCAGTTTGTTGGTGTGGTCTGCGACAATTCACTTTCCGCCGACGAGCTGGTCGATCGTCTCGGAGGCTATTTGGATTCTGAACAGGTTTTGGTTGATGACACGACATTTTCAGAGATTTCTCGAGACCAAATTCGGAGCCATATTTATGCGCAAGAGAAAGAGCCTGCGATTCTTTCGGGAACTATTTCAACTTTATTTAAAGTGGAGAACTCGGGTCGAATCAGTATGGAGCAAGCAATTGAGGCGGCCTCTGCTGCAGATATTTTGGACTCCTTAGAAGGTGATGGATTCAACGCTGAGGTGGTAGAGCGTGGTCGCACCCTCTC
>JBEDAQ010000033.1:0-2857 GCA_041177685.1 Actinomycetota bacterium
CGTAAATTCGATCCAACGGAGTTTCGGTAATTTCAGCAATCAAGCCGATCTCTTTGGCAAAATCTGCGCTAAACGCATCGCCTGTCAAAAAGACTTGTGCCGCTCTTTGATATCCGGCCAATCTCGGAAAGAGAATGCTTGATCCAGCCTCCGGCACTAATCCCAAATTTACAAAGGGCATAGAAAATCGAGTGGTAGGCGAAGCTGTGACCACATCGCAATGCATCAACATTGTGGTTCCAATTCCAACCGCATTTCCTGAAACCGCCGCCAGCAACGGCTTGGGAAAGCTGTGAATCTGTTCTAAAAAGTTCATCACCGGCGAGCCCGGCTCTAAAGGCGGTGCGTTAAGAAAATCAAATAGGTCATTGCCGGCGGTGAAATGTGAGCCTTCATGGGTTATTACAACGCAGCGAATGCCAAAATCATCACTTGCCTGCTTTAGTCCATCGACCAAAGTGCTGTACATATCCCTGGTAATCGCATTTTGCTTCTGAGGGCGATTCAATTTGAGGGTTAGAATTGCACCATCTTGGGAAGTTAGGACCTCGGTCATTTCCGAATCCTATCTAGCCATGTCGGGCAAGTCGATGAAAGAGCGTTATGGAACGGTTAACCATCTTGACCAGGGATTTAACCCCCTTCGAACATCTAGTAGCGACACATCTTTGCGAGGGACTTTCAAATGCCGCAATAGCTCGCGAAACATCCCACACCGAAAAGGTTGTCGAAAATACCGTTTCAAGAATGGCAAAAGCGCTCGGGGTGCAATCCGGTCCAGATATAAATATTCGGGTATTAATCGCTTTGGCATATCGGGCCCATTTTGGAGACAAAGCATTCGATAAGTTAAAAATTCCTTGCCAACATCTCGAGCTCGGACCAAACGGTCAGATGATCTGTAATCGCCATATAGATTAAGACTTAATTTAAAGTGATTTACATCTAAGTGCTGGCCCTCTTTAGGTAATTGTGAGGTGCTAGCACTCGTTAATGAGAGTTTTCCAAGCTAAAAAAGTTGTTTCATAACTACTAGACCTAACGGTCCATCCAGAGACTCTGGAGAACTACAGGATTTAGGAGAGGTAGTTATGAAACGTAGAACCATTGATCGAGTTGTAAGCCTGCTTGGATTGGGCTTATCGGTTTTTCTATTTGTAGCAGCTGGTTTGCTGAACTGGGGTTACTCATTCGCAGATAAAAATGTAACTGATCAATTAACCGCACAAAACATAATGATTCCAGCCGCTGATAGCGATAGCTTCAAAGCATTGTCCGAAGAGGATCAAGCGGCGCTTGAGCCATTTGCTGGATTACAACTAACCACTGGAGAACAGGCATTTGCATACGCCCAGCACTACATCGGCGCGCATGTGAAAGGCGTCGCAGGTGGAAAGACTTACTCAGAAGTAAGTGGTGCAGCACTTGCAGCTAGCGCCGCATCAAAGGCTGATCCAACAAATACTGAACTAGCAGCAAATGCTGCAACCTTAATGGGTCAACGCCAGACACTATTTATGGGAGAGACTCTCAAGGGCCTATTGGGTAACGCCTATGCATTTTGGCAGTTAGGTCAGATTGCAATGTATGCGTCTTGGGCAGCGGTAGTCGGGGGTGTGATTATGTTGATTCTTTCCATACTCGGCTTCATGCATCTCCGTCGCACCCCTGAAAGTGTGACGGTTTAAACCCTCCACTCTCCGCGAGGGCAAGAAATCAGCCCCTTGGGATTTCCCAAGGGGCTGATTTCAATTTCCGCTATCTCTCCAGCTTTCCATCGATGAAAGCACGGGTACGATTTAGCGCCTCTTCATCGGAGTACTGCTCTGGTGGAGATTTCATGAAGTAACTAGATGGCGAAAGCAATGGGCCACCTATTTTGCGATCCAGAGCTAGCTTGGCACAGCGCACCGCATCAATGATTACACCTGCAGAGTTTGGTGAATCCCAAACCTCAAGTTTGTATTCAATTGTTAGCGGAACATCACCAAAGGCACGTCCTTCAAGACGCACAAAAGCCCACTTACGATCATCAAGCCACTGCACATAGTCGGAAGGTCCGATGTGCACATTTCCGGGTCCCATGTCGTAATCCAATTGTGAGGTAACGGATTGAGTCTTTGAAATTTTCTTTGACTCCAAACGATCACGCTCGAGCATGTTCTTGAAATCCATATTTCCACCAACATTTAATTGATAGGTGCGATCAACTTTAACTCCGCGATCCTGGAACAACTTGGTTAAAACGCGGTGGGTGATGGTTGCGCCTACCTGTGACTTGATGTCATCTCCCACGATTGGCAGTCCTGCCTTGGTGAACTTGTCCGCCCACTCGGGGGTGCTAGCGATAAATACTGGAAGCGCATTAACAAAGCCGCAGCCGGCATCAATTGCACATTGAGCATAAAACTTGGTAGCGACTTCTGAGCCAACAGGTAGGTAGCAAACAAGCACATCTACCTTGGCATCTTTAAGCGCCTTTACAACATCTACCGGCGCTGCTGTTGATTCGGTAATTGTTTCCTTGTAGTAACGGCCCAAACCATCATGGGTTTCACCCCGCAAAACAGTTACACCTGATTTAGGAACATCAGCAAACTTAATAGTGTTGTTTTCGCTGGCCCACATCGCATCAACTAGATCCAAACCAACTTTTTTGGAGTCCACATCAAAGGCTGCAACAAACTTAACGTCGCGCACGTGATAGCCACCTACTACAACATTCATCAATCCAGGGATTTCCTGGTCAATCGGAGCATCCTTGTAATAGTGCACTCCTTGGATTAGAGAGTTTGCGCAGTTTCCAACTCCAACGATGGCTACGCGGATTTCATTTGTCGAGGTCACGCGGACTTCC
>JBEDAQ010000034.1:0-10583 GCA_041177685.1 Actinomycetota bacterium
TTTCTCCACCCACTTCCAGTTAGTGAAATTTGGGGAGTGGGACCAAAGACCAATGAAGAGTTACAAAGATTGGGGTTGCGCACCGTTGCCGATATCGCAAATACCCCACTTGAAACTTTAAAGCGTGCGTTGGGAGAAAGTGCAGGTGTCTCTCTTTATGAATTGGCTTGGGCCCGTGATTATCGAGAGGTAGTGCCTGATGCGCCAGAGAAGAGTATTAGCGCCACCGAAACCTTCTCTTATGATCTTGAGGATCAAGAGGAGATATTCCGCGAGCTGTTGCGATTAACAGAGCGCGCATCGCATCGCCTGCGTAGAAAAGAGTTGCTATGCAAAACCATTTCGATAAAGGTGCGCTTCTCTGATTTTTCTAACTTAACCCGCTCTAAGACCGTTCCCTTAGGAATCAGCGGCACCCATGAGATTTATGAGATCAGCAAAGAGTTGTACCAATCTTTGAAATTAGCTGGTTCTCGAATCCGACTTTTGGGGGTAGCGCTCGAGAATTTAACTGATCAATCCGGGGCGGTCTATCAACTAGAGCTAGGAGAGCGGGAGGTCGGCTGGAGGCAGGCCCAAGATGCGGTCGATCGCGCTATCGAGAGGTTCGGGAGAGATTCAGTACGTCCAGCTCGGTTGGTAGAAGACTTTGATTCAGAGGAGTCTTAGACAACCTTCAGAGATTCCTGATTCGACTTTCCACTTTTTCTCCTTACTACTATTGTGTAGGTATGCCACTTTCCGAGCATGAAAAACGTCTCTTGGCGGAGATGGAGCAAGCCCTTGCCGCCGATGATCCACGTCTAATTTCAACCTTCAACGGAAAGACCCCAAGCCGCACCCGGGTTGTTCTCGGTTTTGGCCTGATTTTGCTGGGCATTTTTGTTCTCTTTGGTGGCCTCATCTCCCAAACCCCACCACTTGGAATCGCTGGCTTTGTCCTGTCGCTAGCTGGCGCGGTACTGGCCATAACCAACCTAGGTGGCTTAATGAACGCCGTTACCAACCGGGTGCAAACCCCTAAGTCTCCAGGTAGCAAGAAATGGAGCTCAAAGTTTGAGCAACGTTGGGATCGTCGAAATTTTGATGAATAAATAGCTTTTGCGCCCTGCAAACCCGTCCAGATCTGGGCGGGTTTTTTGTTGCCCAAAATCAACCTCGAGTGGAGGGGTGCCAAATCAGCCCTGCAGAAAAATGGAGCTAGGTGGTTGAAAATGGAGGAAAAGGGAGTAAAGTGGGGAATTGAGCGGAACGGGGGTTCTGCTTAAAAAACGGGGGAGGTACAGATGTTTCTTGGTACCCATGAACCTCGTCTTGATGAAAAAGGTCGCTTAATACTTCCGGCAAAGTTCCGCGATGAACTGGCCTCTGGATTAGTAATAACAAAAGGTCAAGAGAGATGTCTTTTTGTATTTCCAGTTGCTGAATTTGCTCGAATTACTGAACAGCTAAAACAAGCGCCATTAACTGCAAAAGCAGCACGCGATTACATGCGTGTGATGTTTGCAGGTGCGCACGATGAAATTCCAGATAAGCAAGGTCGCGTAACCATTCCTAGTGGTTTGCGTGAATATGCAGATTTAGAAAAAGAGTGCGTAGTAATTGGTGCAAATACCAGAGTTGAAATCTGGGATTCCAAAGCATGGAAGAGCTACCTCAAAGATCGGGAAAAAGGTTTTGCTGATGTTTCCGAGGAGGTGTTCCCGGGTCTGTTTTAGACCCAATCAAATACCTAATTTCAATTAGGTCAGGCCGCTCTCTTCTGTGGCCACCGCCGACCTTCAACTAAACGGCGCCTCTTCCCCGGTGCCGTTTAACCCCCCAGATCCGTCGGCCGGCGGTGACCAGAGCAGAGAGCAAGTAAAAAAAACAGTAAGACAAAGTTAAAAAAACACTAGAGAAGAAGGGGAAGATGAAAATAGAGCACACATCAGTGATGCTAGATCGCTGCATCGCCCTTCTTGCTCCAGCTATTGAAAACGCAAAAGCCCCAGTTGTTGTTGATGCAACTCTGGGTTGGGGTGGACATTCATTGGCTTTATTGGAAAAGTTTCCTAATCTAAAAATTGTTGGCCTTGATAGAGACAAATCCGCAATCGCTAGAGCAAGTGCACGACTCTCTGAATATTCAGATCGAATCACGATTGTTCATGCGGTGCATGACGAGATGCCCGAAGTGCTTGACTCATTAGGTTTGAAAAATGTAGATGGGATTCTCTTTGATTTAGGCGTTTCATCAATGCAATTGGATCAAACTGAGCGTGGCTTCTCCTACTCTCAGGATGCCCAGCTGGATATGAGGATGGATCAATCCCAGGGGATAACCGCCCAGGAGATTCTGGAGAGCTACTCCCGTGGTGAATTAATCAGAGTTATCCGCGATTTCGGTGAGGAACGTTTTGCCGCACGAATAGTCGACAACATCATTGCGCAGCGTCAAAAAGGTGGCATCAAGAGCACCGCTGATTTGGCCCAGATTGTTAAAGACAGTATCCCTGCACCAGCAAGACGGGTAGGTGGCAATCCCGCCAAGCGCACATTTCAAGCTTTACGCATCGAGGTAAATCAAGAGTTAGAGATCTTGCAGAGAGCAATACCACGTGCTCTTGAAAGATTAGAGATTGGTGGCCGATTGGTTGTGATGTCCTTTCAATCATTGGAGGACAAGATCGTTAAGCAGTTCTTTACAGCCGCAACAGAATCAAAAACCCCAGTTGGATTACCGGTAGAAATCGCCGAGTTGGCGGCAAAATTCAAATTAGTTTTCCGCGGCAGTGAAAAAGCAAGTGCAGCTGAAATTTCTGAAAATTCCCGTGCCCAATCCGTCAGACTACGTGCGATAGAGCGGGTGGCGTTCTAATGGCGCTATCTGCTCTCGCACCGGCAATTGAACGGTCACGAAAAACCGTTGTAAAGAAATCATCACAAGTAGTTTTACGTCTAGTTCCAGAGTTAAGACCAGTTCCAGGACAGCAAGCCTCGGATCGAGTTTTTTATGGATTAATTGCAGCAATCTTGACCGCTGGTTTGTTGGGGTTGCTAGGTATCAACATCTTGTTGGGAAATGACGCGGTCCGAATTCGCGAGTTAAAACTTGAGGCAATTGCTATCAATGAGCAACGCGAAGAAGCACTCCGTGAGGTAGCTGTACTTTCAACATCTGAAGCTTTGGCTGAAAAGGCCATTAAGTTGGGGATGGTTCCGAGTGGTACACCACATTTCCTAGATATTTCACTGCCAACAGAGATCACCGAGACCGCTTCATCTAAAAAGGCTGCAAATCCATGACCCATAAATCTTTAGTCGAGCGCCGCATCAGATATGTTGTCGCGATTTCACTTGTACTGCTGATGGTCTTTGCGGTTCGACTGATAGATGTCCAAGCGGTACGGGCTGCAGGGTTTGCCAATCGCGCCGATATGGAGTTAGCAAAGAGATCTTTAATAATGGCGCCTAGAGGCGCAATTACCGATGTAAATGGGGTTGAGTTTGCTCGCTCCGTGATTGCCTATCGAGTCTTAGCGGACCAAGCAATTATCGATTATCCAAAGCGTTTGGCTGAACTCGCAGCTCCAATACTTGAAATGGATACTGGCAAGCTGGAGTCGCAACTAACAGGAACCAGAAGATATGTGGTCATCGCGCAATCGGTGAAGCCAGCTGTTTGGCGTGAGCTTCAGGCCGCAGTTGATCGTTACAACTCAGAGGTGTCTCAAGAGAAGAATGGCTTTGCCAAACGTTTGGCGGGATTTTTTGCGGAGCGTATTTATGTTCGTGAGTATCCAGAAGGCGAGTTAGGTGCTGCGGTTATTGGCTTCATCAATCGCGCAGGTACTGGAGCGGCGGGCCTTGAGTACAGCATGAACTCGACATTGGCCGGAATCAATGGTGAGTACACATACGCCAATGCAGGCGGCACGATAATTCCAGGAACTCAGAAAATCACCACAGAGGCGGTAAAGGGCAACACAGTTAGATTAACTATTGACCGTGATGTGCAATGGGTAGCGCAAGAGGCGATCAGAACAGCAGTTAAGGCTTCAAAAGCTTTATCCGGAACGGTAATTGTTATGGATCCAAAAACTGGACACATATTGGCTCACGCCTCCTATCCATCATTTACACCAGGAAATACCAAAGGCGTTGATCCTTACCGTTGGAAAAACCCTTCAGTGCAAGAGGTGTATGAACCCGGTTCAACCGGCAAGGTGATAACGGTCGCTTCAGCGATTGAAGAGGGCAAAGTTGGACCAGAGACCGTTCTTACCGTGCCGGATAAATTGAAGAGATCAAACAAGGTTTTCTCAGATCATGATCCTCACCGCGTAATGAAATGGACAGTTGCCGGCGCACTGGCGGTTTCAAGTAACACCGCAGCAATAAAGATCGGCGAGATGCTCTCAAACGACAAATTGCACTCATACCTTAAGAAATTTGGAGTTGGAGAAAGACCTGGCTCCGGCTTGCCAGGCGAAGAGGGTGGAAAACTACTTGAAGTAAAGGATTGGTCGGGAACAACTGCGCCAACAGTTGCTTTTGGTCAGGGATATTCAGTAACCGCAATGCAGGCCACATCTGTCTTTGCAACTTTAGCAAATGATGGTGTTCGTGTAACTCCAACTGTGGTTCAGGGGATTAGCGATGCCGCAGGTAGATACACGCCTGCGGGCAAGCAAAAGAGTGTTCGAGTGGTAAGTGCAGAGACCGCTCAAAAGATGCGGTTAATGATGGAGAGCGTGGTTTCTGCATCAGGTACCGCACCAACAGCGGCGATTCCAGGTTATCGAGTTGCAGGAAAAACTGGAACCGCACAAAGAGTTGATGATTCATGTGGTTGCTATCGTGGATACACAGCATCCTTCATTGGATTTGCACCAGCAGATAAACCAAAGTTTGTGGTTTCAGTCACCATCCAAGATCCAAAAGGATTGCACTGGGGTGGCTATCTCGGCGGCCCAGTATTCAAAAAGGTAATGAGTTTTGTGCTGAAAGATCAACACATTCCGCCCACTTCTCCAGCTATCAACACCTATGTTCTTGATGAAAAAGCCTTGAAGGCAAAGATTGCAGCTGCAGAGGCGTCAAATAAATCCCAATCTCGTGTAAGCACAAATGGCTGAAATACAGAGATTTACCCCAGTCACAAAGCGTCTCGGCGCTGTCGCCGAATATCTCGGGATTGCCATTGATAAATCAGATTCTGAAATCGAGGTAACTGGCTTATCAAGCAATTCAAAAAGTATTGATGCAGGAGAGATTTTCATTGCGTTACCTGGAGCTAAAACTCATGGTAGCGCCTTCATTCAAACCGCTGTGGAGCGTGGTGCGAGGGCGGTGATAACTGACAATTCTGGTGCTGTTCCCCTTCAGCATCTAGAAATCCCCGTGTTGGTTGTGCCGAATCCACGCTCCCAGATTGGTTTTCTCTCCGATTGGTTCTTCGATTCACCAAGTAAATCAATGTATGTTGCTGGCATAACCGGCACAAATGGAAAAACCACCACAACATATTTGCTTAATCAAATCTGGCAATTCGCAGATTTTCCAAATGGTTTGATAGGTACTGTTGGGATAAAGATTGGCGAGGATTTCTATCCCACAACTCATACCACTCCAGAGTCAGATGTCCTTCACCGCACCCTTTCAGTAATGCAGGAGCGACACATTCGCACAGTTGCGATGGAAGCAAGTAGTCATGCGCTTGTTCAACACCGCGTTGATGGGGTTCATTTTTCAGTGGCCGGGTTTACCAACCTCTCCCAGGATCATTTAGATTTCCATGGGGATATGGAAAGTTACTATCAAGCTAAACGCTCTTTATTCACTGGCGAAATGAGCGATTTTGCCTTAATCAATATTGATCAAGAGTACGGAGTTCGACTTGCTAGTGAAATAAGTATTCCTTTGGGGACTCTTTCAATACAGAATAAGAAAGCCACTTGGTATTTTGAATCAATTCAAAGTGATAGCAAAGGATTTGATGTTGTAATCCGTGGTGAAGGTGGCGTGCTGATTGAAGGGCGCATCAACTTACTCGGTTCCTACAACTTAGAAAATTGCCTTCTTGCAGTTGCTACAGCAGCGCATAGCGGGGTCGATCCCTTGGTCATCGGTCAATCATTGACAACTCTGACGGGCGCTCCAGGTCGCTTGGAAAAGATAGTTAACGGACAGGCGTTCACTGCTTTGGTGGATTTTGCTCACTCACCAGATGCGGTAACAAAGGTTTTGCACACAGCTAGAGAAGCCACAAATTCGAGGTTGATTGGGGTCTTGGGTTGTGGCGGCGATCGTGACAAAACCAAGCGATCCTTAATGGGTAAAGCGCTTTATGATGGCTGTGATGTCGCCATCTTTACTAGTGACAATCCGCGCAGCGAAGATCCGATGAGAATTCTTGAAGAGATGACAGCAGGTTTGGGTCTGGGTGAAAACCAAAAAGTTATTGTTGATAGAGCAGCGGCAATTGAGTATGCGACAAGAATTGCCCAACCCGGAGACACCGTAATCGTGCTGGGCAAGGGACACGAGACTGGGCAGGAGATTAACGGGGTAAAAACACCATTTAGCGATCAAGCAGAGTTACGAAAAGCGATAGCGAATCTCAAATGATCAAAATGAATGCCGCCCAAGTGGCCCAGATAATTGAGGGAAAGCTTTCTGGCGAGGCTACGCTTCAAAATGAAACAGAGTTCAAATTTGACTCCCGAGAGATTCAAGCAGGGGATGTTTTTCTAGCTTTATTAGGTGAACATGCTGACGGACATGATTTTGTTAATCAAGCCCTCCAAAATGGAGCGGTCCTATCAATAGTTTCAAAATCTGTTACCGGCCCACATATTTTAGTTCCCGATGTTATCGCTGCAATCGGGAAACTTGCCAAATTTGTAAGGGATTCACTGCCGGAGTTAAAGGTAATTGGCATTACTGGCTCACAGGGTAAAACCACCACCAAAGACATGCTGCATTCGATTTTGAATGGCAAGGGTGAAACGGTTGCAGCTAAAGGTTCATTCAACAATGATTTAGGTGTCCCATTAACTTTGCTACGTGCTAAACCAAGTACCCGTTTTTGTATTGTCGAAATGGGCGCAAGGCACGGCGGTGATATATCTGCGCTAGCAAAAATTGCTAATCCAAATGTTGGTGCCGTTCTTAAAGTAGGCAATGCTCATATCGGCGAGTTTGGCTCAAGAGAGAACATCGCCAAAGCAAAAGGTGAGCTAATAAACTCATTGCAGCCGGGAACTTATGCAGTATTGGGTACTTATGATGAGTTCACACCCAGGATGAGTTTTGCTGGCGGAGTTAAGAAGATAACTTTTGGCGAGTCTCATGATTGCGATGTTAGAGCCGCAGATATCGAGTTTCGCGGGGGATATGCGCATTTTGATCTCGTGACTCCTGAGGGTCGAGAGCCGGTAGCACTTCGAGTTATGGGATTACATCAGATTCCAAACGCCCTAGCGGCCGCGGCAATCTCACATGTACTAGACATTTCAACGCCGAGTATTGCTGCGGCGCTCTCGGAGCACGAAGCAAATAGCAAATGGCGTATGGAGATCCATGACTTAAATGAGGTTTTATTAATAAATGACTCATATAACGCCAACCCAGAGAGCATGGAGGCGGCGCTAAGAACCTTGGTCTTGCTCACACAGGAAAGAGGCGGGAGATCATGGGCCTTCCTGGGAACCATGCATGAGTTAGGTTCAAATTCTGCTCAAATGCATAAGCGAATTGGCCATTTAGCTGGAGAGCTTGGTATCGATCATTTAATTTCTATCGCAAATCAAGATTACCTAGAAGGGTTAACTGAAACTCAAACCCATACCCATTACTTTGGGAGCGTGGCTGAGGCAAATACTTTAGAAACCGAGTTTGAAGCTGGTGATGTTGTATTGGTCAAGGCCTCTAGAGCTGAACACCTGGAAGAGTTGGCAAATTCTTTTATTGAAGCTAGGCAAGCTAATAGGCAAGCAAATAGGGAAGAGGGGACCACAAAGTGAGAGGTATTTTGATTTCCGGAGCGGTCGCCTTTCTATTTAGTTTCTTCGCTACTCCTGCTTTCATAAAGTTCTTGGCGCGAAAAGGTTATGGACAACAGATTAGAGATGATGGCCCTAAAACCCACCATGTAAAACGTGGAACCCCAACTATGGGTGGCATAGTTTTAGTTTTCGCAACAGTGATTGGGTATTTAATCTCTCATTTGTTCACTGGAGCTGAGCTGACAGCATCAGCGCTCTTAGTAATTGGGTTGATAATTGGCTTAGGTTTTGTTGGATATTTGGATGATTGGTTGAAGGTTGTAAAGCAGCGCTCTTTAGGTTTGCGCGCTAAACAAAAATTAATCGGTCAAGCGATAGTTGCTGGAGCATTTGGAGTTTTTGCTACGCGCTTCCCGGATGACTTGGGCTTAACTCCAATGTCTGAATACCTTTCTACGGTTAGAGATACCTCGATAAAGCTTGGGGTGGTACTTGTAGTTGTTTGGGCGATTCTGATGGTGCTGGGCACTAGCAATGGAGTTAATCTCACAGATGGTCTAGACGGTTTAGCTAGCGGAGCCGCCGTTATGTCCTTTTTAGCCTTTGTACTTATTGGAGTATGGAAATTTGGTCAACGTTGTGAAGTAGCTGCGAGCACAAATTGTTACACCGTTCGAGATCCATTAGATCTTGCGGTACTCGCCGCTGCTTTAGCTGGTTCATGTGCGGGATTTCTCTGGTGGAACGCTTCACCTGCACGAATTTTCATGGGCGATACCGGCTCACTAGCACTTGGTGGTGGCTTGGCTGGACTAGCGATGACATTACGAACTGAACTTCTCCTGATTCCACTTGGTGGTCTATTTGTAATCATCACATTGTCAGTAATTATTCAAACTACCTACTTCAAATTAAGCGGTGGTAAGCGGGTTTTCAAAATGGCACCGTTACAACATCACTTTGAGTTGTTGGGATGGGGCGAAGTCACCATCGTAATTAGATTCTGGATTATCGCTGGACTTAGCGTTGCAGCTGGATTGGGCTTGTTCTATGCACAGTGGGTGGTTGCTTAATAGTGAGTTTCAATTCTAGCCTTTCTGGCAAATCAGTAGTGGTTTTTGGCGCCGGGGTAACCGGAGCACCCACTATTGAGTTTTTACAATCCAAAGATGCAAAAACTATTTTGGTGGATGAAAAAATAACTGGCCCGGGAATTTTTAATGATTTCTCAAAAGTGGATCTAGCGCAGGTTGATTTTGCCGTCGTGTCTCCGGGATGGAAGGTCGATAACCCACTAATCCTTCAGCTCAAGAAGGCCGGCATTTCAATCATTAGTGAGATTGATTTAGCTTGGCGGGTTAAGCAGGAGATTAAGCCACACCAGAAGTGGTTGGCACTAACTGGTACAAATGGCAAAACCACAGCAGTTCAGATGGCCGAGGCGATGCTCGTTGCCGATGGGCAGAACGCGTTGGCGTGTGGAAATATCGGTTTAACCGCTATAGAAGCGGTGATTAATTCAGATGCAGAGATTTTGATTCTTGAACTCTCCTCCTTTCAGCTGGAGTGGAGTGTTGAAGCACAGTTTGTATCAGTTGCCATCTTGAACATCGCCGAGGACCATATAGATTGGCATGGCAGTTTTGATAATTACGCTAACGCTAAATTCAAGATCACAAACAACGCTGAATCTGTCATTCTCAACGCACTTGATTCCGCAATAGTTAAACGTGCTAAAAACCTGGCCCATCCAATAATCTGGTTCACACTCGAGACTCCAAGGCCGCACCAAATTGGTTTAGTCGAGAATTTGATTGTAGATCGAGCATTTGTCTCAGATGAAGCAGAGGCGCTTTTTGAGCTTTCCGATATCAATCCTGCCGTTCCACACAATGTTTTAAATGCGATGGCCGCTGCTGGTTTAGCTCGCTCCGTCGGCAGTAAAGCAGAATCTATTGCCCAAGCTCTACGGAACTTCAAACTTGATCATCATCGACTCGAGGTAGTGGCAGAACGAGATGGAGTATTTTGGATTGATGATTCAAAGGCCACAAATCCACATGCTGCAATGGCGGCTCTGAACTCTCAGTTGAAATCAATCTGGATTGCTGGAGGTTTAGCTAAGGGAGCAACTATGGATGAGCTAGTAAAGAACTGCTCATCTCGAATCAGATCAGCTATTTTGATTGGCAGTGATGCGCCATTAATTGCCAAAGCGCTTGAGGAAAATGCACCTGAGATTCCTATTCATCATGTAAATGAGTATTCAGATCCCCTAGATTTGATGAAAAAGGTAGTTGCATTGGCTGGGGAGCTTGCCCAATCAGGAGACGCGGTCTTATTAGCGCCAGCCTGTGCCTCCATGGACCAATTCAAGAATTACGCAGAGCGAGGTCAGCTTTTTGCTAAAGCGGTTAAGGGGTATCTAAATGAGTAATTCCAAATCACTTTTCTCACGTCCTGCATCTGCCTATTACCTAATTCTGGGCTCAGTAATCGCATTATCAGCACTTGGCTTGGTAATGGTTTTAAGCGCATCATCAGTCACCGCTTTGAATGAATCAGGAAACTCCTTCGCCATTGTGTTACGCC
>JBEDAQ010000035.1:0-2581 GCA_041177685.1 Actinomycetota bacterium
GTGCAGAGGTAAACATCGGTGTGAACATATGTGCCGGTACTTCAGCAAAATCAAGTAGTACCGCTGCCCAGAACTCAACATTTGTTTCTAGTACGCGATCAGGACGACGTTCACGCAACTCTGCAAGCGCTGCTTCTTCCAAAGCTTTTGCAACTTCATAACGAGGTGCTCCAAGCTCTTCGCAGGTACGACGCAAAGTACGAGAGCGCGGATCTTGAGCACGATAAACCCGGTGACCAAATCCCATCAAACGTTCACCTTTATCCAACAAATCTTTTACATATGCACGTGCATCGCCACGCTTTTCAACTTCTTCAATCATATGAAGTACACGTGATGGCGCACCACCATGAAGTGGTCCAGACATTGCACCGATTGCTCCAGAGATTGAAGCTGCAACATCAGCACCGGTTGATGCAATTACACGAGCGGTGAATGTTGATGCGTTCATGCCATGTTCTGCGGCTGAAACGAAGTAAGCATCAATAGCGCGAACATGCTTTGGATCTGGTTCGCCTCTCCAGCGAATCATCATGCGTTCTACAACAGTGTGCGCTTTATCAACCTCTGATTGCGGAACCATTGGTTGCCAAGTACCACGCGCTGATTGCGCAACATAAGAAAGCAACATAACTGAAACACGGGCCAAGTTGGAGCGCGCCTCTTCATCTGAAATATCAAGAAGTGGCTTCAAACCCCAAGCTGGTGCAAGCATCGCAATAGCTGATTGCACATCAACCCGTACATCACCAGAGTGAATTGGAATTGGGAAAGGTTCAGCGGCAGGAAGTCCCGGATTGAACTCATCATCAACTAACAATCCCCAAACATTTCCAAAGGAGACGCGACCTACTAGGTCATCAATATCAACGCCGCGATAACGCAGCGCACTACCTTCTTTATCTGGTTCTGCAATCTCTGATTCAAAGGCGATTACGCCTTCAAGACCGGGTTTAAAGTCATCTGCCATGCGCCGTATTCTGCCCCTAAGGGAACAGACCGCCAACCACTTCACTCCAAGATGCCCTACTCCTTAAAGTGAGGTTCGATACATCCGTGGGCGACAAGAATTTGAATGAAGGCCTAGGCCTAGACCGAGCTGCGATTAACGCGATGCGCCGCTCATATGGCGAGGAGGGTTTAACCGAATCCTCAATCGCCGCAGATCCGATAACCCAGTTTCAGATTTGGCTAAAGGCGGCGGCAGAAAACTCGGTCATTGTCGAAGCAAACGCGATGGTGCTCTCCACTGTTTCGGACGAAGTACCAACTTCTCGCACTGTGCTCTTAAAGGATGTAACTCAGGAAGGTTTTACCTTCTTTACTAATTACAACTCCCGTAAATCAAAAGCGATAGAAAATAATCCAAAAGTCTCTCTCCTCTTTCCTTGGTATGCGATGGAGCGACAGGTAATAGTTTTAGGAAAAGCTGAACGCATTTCTGAAACTGATTCAGCTAGCTACTTCGCCACCCGACCTTGGTCTAGCCAAATTGGAGCTTGGGCAAGCTCGCAATCTCAAAAACTGGAATCAAGAACTGAGTTAGAAAAGAGCTGGGAGAAGTTCGCGCTGCAGTATCCGGAAGGGTCTACCGTTCCTAAGCCTCCACATTGGGGTGGCTTCTTAGTTAGAGCTACCAGCATCGAGTTTTGGCAGGGCAGGTACTCAAGATTGCATGATCGATTGCGGTTTACACGTGATGCCGCTAACCAGAATTGGGAGTTACAACGCCTCTACCCTTAGGCTAAGCGCATCATGAGCGATATAAAAATTCCCGATAATCTAAAGCCGCGCGATGGTCGATTTGGTTGCGGACCATCAAAGATCCGCCCAGAAGCGCTGCAAGAATTGGCCAACTCTGGATCCGCAATTCTTGGAACATCACATCGTCAAAAAGCGGTGAAGAATGTTGTGGGCCGAGTACGCACCGGTCTTTCCTCTCTATTTGATCTCCCAGAGGGTTATGAAGTTGTGCTGGGAAATGGTGGTTCCACAGCATTTTGGGATATCGCCACCTTTGGACTTATCGAAAAGAAATCACAACACTTAAGTTTTGGCGAGTTCTCCTCCAAATTTGCAGCCGCTGCAAAAGAGGCGCCATTTCTGGATGAGCCAACTGTTATCAAAGCCGAACCTGGATCTCATCCAGTTGCGGTCGCCGAAGCCGGTGTCGATGTTTACGCCTTAACCCACAATGAAACCTCCACTGGTGTTGCGATGCCCATCAAGCGTCCAGCCGGAACAGATGGTGCTTTGGTTCTGGTAGATGCCACTAGCGCTGCAGGTGGATTAGAGGTAAGTGCAAAAGAGTTTGATGCTTATTACTTTGCGCCCCAGAAATCCTTTGCCTCTGATGGAGGATTGTGGATCTCACTTATGAGCCCGGCTGCAATTGCGCGGGTTGCCAAGATTAAAGAAAGTGGTCGTTGGGTTCCTGCGTTTTTTGATCTAAATATCGCGATTGAAAACTCCCGTTTGGATCAAACCTACAACACACCTGCGGTCGCAACTTTGATGTTGCTGGCTGATCAAATCGAGTGGATGAACTCAAATGGCGGAATGAGTTTTGCTGCTGGCCGTT
>JBEDAQ010000036.1:0-3049 GCA_041177685.1 Actinomycetota bacterium
CATGGGATTCCATCAGGTATTGCCCAAGCTAATAGCGCCGTAAAAGCATTTAAGGCGGCATGGGAGTGTGATCCAACTTCGGCTTTTGGGGGAGTTGTTGTAACTGATTTAGCAATAGATGCAGAGTGTGCAGCAGAGATGATTAAGGGTTTTGTTGAGGTAGTTGCTGCAAATGACATAACCAAAGAAGCGTTAAATATTTTTGCCACCAAATCAAATCTCAGAGTTGTTAAGTTGACACAACCAGCTAAAGAGGATTTTGTGATAAGAGAGATAGATAGTGGATTTCTATTTCAAAGCCAGGATGGTTTTGATAACGCTGGGGATAGATTTGAAAATTGGAAACTGGTGTCTGGCGTTGCTGTGGATGAGAAAACCGCAAAAGATCTACTTTTGGCTTGGCGTATTTCCGGAAAGGCACGTAGTAACGCGGTGGTCCTAGTAAGAGAAGGCGCAGCTATTGGTATTGGCGCAGGAAGTGTAAGCAGGGTAGATGCGGCACGTTTAGCTATTTCCAAAGCAAGTGAGTTCAACAAAGCGAAACTTCCCGGCAGTGTCGCAGCTAGCGATGGCTTCTTTCCATTTCCAGATGGTGTTGAAGCCTTGATCACATCTGGAGTGGCAGCAATTGTCCAACCAGGAGGTAGTTTGAAAGATGATGCGGTGATTGCAGCCGCTCAGGCTGCTGGAGTCAGTATGTATTTGACCGGCCAGCGTCATTTCTCACACTAAAATTACCTTCATGAATATGGCGCGAACTCTTGATGGCAAGTTATGCGCCCAGGCAATCAAAACCCAGATTGCACAGCAGGTAAAAGGTTTGGCCAATAAACCCGGTTTGGGCACAATCCTGGTTGGTGATGATCCTGGCTCACAGGCTTATGTAAATGGAAAGCACAGAGATTGCGCCGAAGTTGGCATTAACTCTATTCGAATAGATTTACCAGCCTCCGCAACTCAAGCAGATGTCCTGAAAGCGGTTAATGAGTTAAATAGTGCAAAAGAGTGCACCGGTTACATTGTTCAACTTCCTTTACCACGGGGCATAGATACCAATTTGGTTTTAGAAGCGATAGATCCCGATAAAGATGCCGACGGATTGCATCCAATTAATTTGGGAAGGCTAGTGCTAAATCAACCAGCGCCCCGGCCATGCACACCAAGTGGAATTATCGAGTTATTGAAGAAAAATAATATTTCTTGGGCGGGGCAGGATGTAGCAATTATCGGCCGCGGTGCCACGGTTGGTCGACCACTATCTTTGATGTTAAACAGTAAAGAAATAAATGCAACCGTAACCAATCTGCATACCGGCTCCAAAGATTTAGCCGCACACACCAAGAGAGCAGATATTGTGATTGCAGCGATTGGTAAATCTCATTTTCTAACCGCAGAGATGATCAAACCAGGTGCGGTTGTTGTGGATGTCGGAATTACTAGAACCCAATCTGGTTTACAGGGAGATGTGCACCCAGAAGTTGCGCAGATTGCCTCGGCTATAACCCCAATGCCGGGTGGTGTCGGACCAATGACCAGAGCAATGTTGCTCAACAACATTTTGCTTATTGCGCAGGCCAAGGCATGAAGCGAGTTTCTTACTTAATTGGGTTGGCTGGAATCTTCATTGGCATATTGCTATCGGTCAGAGCTGGAGCGCTTACCATTGCTGCGGCCCTTGCCATCTTTGTGGCTCCAGATTTTCGGCAGATGCGAACTAGCGAAAAAATCATCCCTGCCGTGCTATTTGTGTCCCTGATAACAATCGCATTGGCGCTACCCCGACGCTAGAAGGTAGGTTTCGCGCCATGAGCAGATCTGGAAAAGTCACTGTAGTTGGCGCTGGTTTTTATGGTTCCACCACCGCCTTGCGCCTTGCCGAGTACAACATCTTTGAAACCGTTGTCTTGACCGATATTGTCGAAGGTAAGCCAGAGGGTTTGGCTTTAGATATTAATCAATCAAGATCTATCGAAGGTTTTGAAACCAAAGTTGTGGGTGCTACGACTACCGCTGATGGACAAGGTTATGAAGCCACCGCTAACTCAGATGTTGTAGTAATCACCGCTGGTCTACCACGCAAACCTGGCATGAGCAGAATGGATCTAATTGGAGTCAATGCTGGAATTGTTCGCGGCGTTGCAGAAAATATCGCAAAACATTCACCTAATGCGGTTTTAATTGTGGTTTCAAATCCATTAGATGAAATGACAGCTTTGGCTCAAATTGCATCCAAGTTCCCACATCATCGAGTAATGGGCCAAGCTGGAATGTTGGATACTGCTCGCTTCACTCACTTCGTTGCAGAGAAATTAAATGTTCCAGTTGCTTCAGTTAAAACTCTTACTCTGGGAAGTCATGGCGACACTATGGTTCCAGTTCCTAGTCGCTGTACCGTGGATGGAAAACCACTCTCGGAGAAATTGAGTGCTGCAGAGATTGAAGAATTAGTTACAAGAACTCGCAATGGTGGCGCAGAGGTAGTTGCATTGTTGAAGACCGGCTCTGCCTATTACGCGCCTTCCGCTGCTGCCGCTCGCATGGCACGTGCTGTTATTCAAGATACTGGCGAGGTCATGCCGGTATGTGCTTGGGTCGATGGTGAGTATGGAATCTCCGGTGTTTATCTTGGAGTCGAAGCAGAAATCGGCCGCTCCGGAGTTAAAAAAGTTGTTGCTGGAAACCTCACTGATTCAGAGTTAGCAGAGCTCAAGGTTGCAGCTGAAGCGGTTCGGGCAAAACAAGCAGATGTTAAGGATCTCTAGAAATAACAAGTTGAGAAAGGTACCTAGATGAGCAAGATCAAAGTGCAGGGAACGGTCGTCGAGCTTGACGGCGATGAAATGACCCGAATTATCTGGGATTTCATCAAGAAACAACTGATTTTGCCTTATCTCGATATCAATCTGGAGTACTACGACCTTGGAATTCAACACCGTGATGCAACAAATGATCAGGTGACTATTGATTCAGCTCATGCAATTCAAAAGCATGGCGTCGGCGTGAAGTGCGCAACCATTACCCCAGATGAGGCACGTGTCAAAGAGTTTGG
>JBEDAQ010000037.1:0-3553 GCA_041177685.1 Actinomycetota bacterium
TGTAAGAGTTTTCATTTTTCGCTAGCAGCATTAACCCAGAGGTTCCGGCATCAAGCCTTTGCACAATACCTTGACGCTCTTGTGGGCCTGAAGTTGAGATGCGATAACCGCGAGCAATCAAAGCCCCTACAACAGTTGGCCCCATCCATCCGGGACTAGCATGAGCTGCGCAACCCACTGGTTTGTTTACTACAACGACATCTTCATCGTCATAGACAATCTCCAACTCTTCAATCGGAGTCGGCTTTAGCTCTAATGGATCAAATGGCTCCGGCAGAGTAACAACTACTCGATCACCAACCCGTACTCGATCAGATTTAGACAGAGGCTTCTTGCCTTGCATGACATCGCCAGCATTAAGTAAATCTGCGACATTACTTCTTGATAGCTCAAGGAGTTTAGAAAGTGCGGAATCAACCCGCTCCCCATCTAACTCCTCAGGGATTAATACCTCTTTACGCTCTCGATTCGATGACATCAAGCGCTCCGATTTGGTTTTTCATACGGCTGAATATTTCTCATGGCCAAAATAGTCAGCCAGATTCCAGCGCAAACTATGGCGGAATCGGCCACATTAAAGATCGGCCAATTAGGTAATTGAATCCAATCAATCACCTCGCCCCGCCAAACCCCAGGTGGTCGAACTGCGCGATCCCACAGATTTCCGAGAACGCCGCCAAGAAGTAGAGCGAGACCTATAGCCCAACCTCTATTCTGCACTTTGCGCATGTAGTAAATAATGAAGGCGGCAACACATAGCTTTAGGGAGGAAAGAATTGGGGTGGCATCAGTGGCCAAACTAAAACCCGCCCCTGGGTTGGTTCCATAAGTTAGCTGTAGAAAATCACCGATCACTTTTATCGGTTCCCGAAACTGTAGATAGCTTGCTGCCCAGTTTTTGGTAATTAAATCAATGGCAAAGACTAAGGTAACTAAAGCAATGAATAGTCGTCGCGCGCGGTTTGCACGTGACGACTCTAGCGACGCTCTTCCTTCTGTTTGCATAGCATGCAAAGAGTTGCGCGCGGGAATACCTGCAGACGAGCTTTGCCGATGGCATTTCCGCAATCTTCACAGCGACCATATGTCTTATTATCAATTCGCTCTAGTGCTCGCTCTGTTTGTAGCACCATATCTCTGGCGTTGTAGACCAATGAAATTTCATGTTCCCGCTCAAAGGTTTTCGCCCCGGCGTCAGCTTGATCATCGCCGGCACCAACACCAGATGCTTCAATCAAATCATCCATTTCACTTTCAATCTCTTCCAACTCTTTCTTAAGTCGTACGAGATCTTTTGCCAAATCTGCGCGCATCGCCTTTAACTCAGTTGCGGTCCAGCTTTCTTCGCCCTCACTAACAAATGGTGCCGGCGCAGCTTTGATTGGTTTTAAAGATGGGGCTTTCTTGCCTGGCTTTGGCTTGCGCACTGGTGGTGGAAGAACTAGACGTTTTTCCTCAACAACCACAACATCGCTGGCCTCAACCTCAGGTTTGTAAACCGAAATGGTGGTGGCGCCACCCTTTGCAGTACTGCTGGTTAACGCAGTTTTGTGAGCGCCTTTAATTATCTCTGCAGCAGGTTTTTTGACCGGCGCCTTCTTAGCCAATGTTGGGCGAACCGGAGCCTTCTTTACCGGAGAGTTTTTAACCGGTGCCTTCTTAGCTGGGGCTTTCTTGGCGAGAGCTTTCTTGACTGGAGCTTTCTTGGTTGGGGCTTTCTTGGCTGGGGCTTTCTTAGCCTCTACTTTTTTTGCTGACGGCTTTTTGGCAGGGGCTTTCTTCAGCTTTGCAACCGCTTTTGATAACTTCTTTTTGAATGCCACAACGGCGAAGGCTAAAGGTTTGCATCAATAAACGCCACTCGCCTCGCTTGCCCGTAGGTTGGAGCTCTTACCAGTAGGTTAGAATGAGCGCCTTGCAAAAAGACCTGTAACAAGGATTCGCAATGACCAGGCCATCACCTGTTAGCGAGTTGGAAGAAATGGGCTCACGCCAGCATCACAGTGACTCATCTAGAACCAACGGCAAGATAAGTAAGTGGTGAACACCCAAGAAATTTGAGGTGTTTGCAAGGCGGGTGGTACCGCGGTCCTATAGTGATCGCCCCTCCAAACATTTGACGCAAACCGTGTCAGAGTAATGTTTAGGGAGGCAAAGTTGATGACCAGTAACTCGCCGTATCAAGCGCTCTCGCCCTCTATTAATTTACCTGCCATTGAACATGAAGTTTTGAATTTTTGGCAAACACAAGACATCTTTCACCAAAGCGTTAAAGCCAGAGCTGGTGGCCAATCTTGGACTTTTTATGAAGGTCCTCCTACTGCAAATGGACTTCCCGGAACCCATCACATTGAGGCTCGGGTATTTAAAGATGTGTTCCCACGTTTTCACACTATGAAAGGTAAGCAGGTAATCCGCAAAGCGGGATGGGATTGCCATGGACTTCCCGTTGAGATTGCGGTTGAGAAAGAACTTGGATTTTCCGGTAAGGGTGACATCGAGAAATATGGCATCGCCGCCTTTAATGAAAAGTGTCGTGAATCTGTTCAAAGGCATGTAGATGCCTTCACAACCATGACAGAGCGCATGGGATTCTGGGTTGATTTTGATGAGGCTTATTGGACTATGTCTAATGAGTACATTGAAAGTGTTTGGTGGTCTCTGGCTCAAATCCATCAGAAAGGTTTACTCGTTCAAGATCACCGAGTTGCGCCTTATTGTCCACGTTGCGGTACCGGGCTTTCTGATCATGAGTTGGCACAGGGTTATGAAACTGTAAAAGACCCTTCAGTCTATGTGCGCTTTCCAATTACAACTGGTGAGTTAAAAGATTTAAACGCTTCGCTTTTGGTTTGGACTACAACCCCTTGGACCTTGGTTTCCAACACTGCGATTGCAGTTCATCCTGAGGTGGATTACGTAGTGGTGCGCACCAAGGAAAGTGAAGAGGTACCCAGTGAGGTTTTGGTTGTTGCTGAACCGCTAATTACAGTTGCCGGCGAAGGCGCGGAAATCTTAAAGAAAATCAAAGGCGCAGACTTATAGCGCACTGGTTATCTCAGACCTTTTGATTTTGTCGAGATTCCCGACGCCCACTTTGTGATTTTGGCTGATTATGTAACCACTGAGGATGGAACCGGCTTGGTACATCAAGCGCCTGCTTTTGGTGCCGATGATTTACAAAGCTGCCGTCGTTATGAACTGCCCGTAGTAAATCCGGTTCTGCCAAATGGTCACTTTGCTGATGACATCAAACTCGTTGGTGGTTTGTTCTTTAAAGAAGCTGATAAGTCGCTTGTGAAAGAGTTAAAGGCAAAAGGTGCGTTGTACAAACATCAACAGTACGAACACTCCTATCCCCATTGTTGGCGTTGTCATACCCCGCTGATTTATTACGCACAACCTTCTTGGTACATCCGAACCACAAAGATAAAGGATGCATTACTGCGCGAGAATGCGGCTACTGATTGGCATCCAGAAACCATCAAGAACGGTCGATTCGGTGATTGGTTAAACAACAATATTGATTGGGCGCTTTCCCGAAACCGCTATT
>JBEDAQ010000038.1:0-2674 GCA_041177685.1 Actinomycetota bacterium
GCACGCGCCGTCTCTCAAGCAAATGGCGTCAACTCCTTCTTTGTTTTATTGGGTAATTTCATCGTGGGAATGATTGCCGGTACTCAATTTAGTTGGCGTTTAGGTCTGTTGCTTTCATTGCCCTTCGCCATCATTCTTTATTTGTTACTTGGTAGACAACATAATCCGGAGCACATTCCAAATGAAGATGGGAAACAAAAGGGGTCTCTCTCACTTAAGTATTGGTTGAGTTGGACCGGATTGTTATTCACCATCGCCGCTGAATTTGCGATTGCCTTCTGGGGAGCGGCATTACTGCGTGAGAAAACCGGTTTATCTGCGGCAACCTCAACAACATTGGTATTGGCGTTTCCATTAGGGATGATGTTCGGGAGATGGTTTGGCACCTACATATTTCCCGCTCTAGGTATTGATAATCGCTTAAAGGGAATTATTGCGTTGCAAGGCTTTGGTTTTATGGTGTTTTGGACATCAGAGATTCCAGTTACCTCATTTATCGCTTTGTTGGTTGTTGGTTTAGGAACTTCGATGCAGTTTGCACTAAGTTCACTTCGCCTACTCTCATTTGCCCCAGATAAACCAGATCTAGCCATGGGCAAATCCAGTTACAGCGCTGGAATCGCTATCGGCCTATCCCCATTATTTCTTGGGTTTTTAGCAGATAAGTTTGGGATTGTTAATGGCTTTTTACTTGTCCCAATCTTGGTGGGATTGGCCTTTATTATTGTGGTCTTGGTACCTTCCCAAACCCACTCCAAAAAGGCGGATGCTTAAATGAACTACAAAACTCGCAGAATCGTTACTTTGGCGATTCTTTTCAGCTTAGTCTTTTTTGTTCTCGTAAGTGGGCTCTAGTACATCTTCTACAGCAACACTTGCTGGCGCATCACCCTTGTCATGAAATTGGGTGTAGGTGATTAAAGCGGCTAACAGTGAGATTGAGCCACAGATTGCAATGGTTGGTCTAGTTCCAATCTCCTGAGTCATCCATCCAATAAATGGTGAAACTATCGGGGTTCCGCCAAGAAATACTGTTAGATAAATTCCCATTACTCGGCCACGAATCTGAGTGTCGGTTCGCATCTGCACCATGGTGTTTGCACCAATAAAAGTCAGCAAAGCAACACCACCAATAAATGGCAAGAAGATTGCATAGACCAAGTACGAAGGAGCAAATGCTCCCACTACTAGCAATGCACTAAAAATCATCGAGCCCTTCATTACAAACCTTGGGCCACGTTTTTTCTCAAGTCGGGCCGAAATGATGGCCCCGGAAAGTGAACCAATCGCCAAGATACTTCCCAGTGCACCATACTCCGCAGCGCTCTTATCAAAAACTTGAGTGGCCATCATCGTATTGAAGATGTTGAAGTTCAGTCCAAAGCTGGTGGCAAAAAATACTGTAATCATTACCGCCAAAATGTCTGGTCGAGCAGCAACGTAACGCATTGCCTCCCGTACCTTAGTAGAGGTTGAATTACGTTTTTCAATAAATAAATCTGCTTCTCGGATATTCAATAACGCGATAATCACAATTAAGTAGGAGATGCCATTCAAAATAAAGGAAACTCCGGTTCCATAGGCAGCGATTAATAACCCTGAGAGGCCAGGGCCTAAGAGCCGACCAGTATTGAAATTAGCGGAGTTCAAGCCCACCGCATTTGGCAGATCATCTTTACCGACTACTTCTATATTAAAGCTCTGACGAACTGGTGCATCAATGGCGTTGCCCAACCCCAAGGTAAAGGCAAAAAACATCACATGCCATATCTCGATGTTGTCAGTTAAAACTAAAAATCCCACAGATAGTGCGGAAAGCCCTCCAGTTAAATTGGTGAACATCAAAACTTTTCTCTTATTGAATTTGTCAGCGATCTTTCCGCCCGAGATGCTGAAGAAAAGAACGGGGGCAAACTGCAAGGCGGTTACGATTCCTAGATAGGAACCGCTGTTGGTGAGCTCGAGAATCAGCCAGGCCTGCGCCACACCTTGAGCCCAGGTGCCGATGTTTGAGATGAAGTTTGCTGAGAAGAGTATTCGGAAGTTGCGATGTTTAAATGATCGCAATGTTCCCATTGGGTAATTCTAGTATGCTTCAAGGTATGCGCAGTGCGGTACCAGTAATCATCGCCGGCATCGTTTTATGGACTATCGCTCTGATATTTGCGATTATCGTAAATGCGGTAGCCAAGATAATCCTGACCTGCTTACTTGGAATTGCGCTGGGCTTTATTGGAATTCAATACACAAAGCGCAGAGCAAAACGGGAAGAGAAGTAATTAACCTTCGATCTCCTGAGCGATTCCACGTAAGACCTTAGCAACACGTGCCGCTTCAGCCTCATTTGGAAAACGTCCATGACGCAGACCATTACCAACACGGTCCAACATCTTGATTGATTCTTCAATAATCACCGCAAGATCCTCAGCTCCGGATTTGGAGTTAGCAAGTGATGGAGGCGCATCGATGATACGAACGGAAAGTGCTTGTGGCCCTTTACGTCCTTCAGCAACACCAAACTCGAGCTTGGTGCCGGGCTTTACGGTGGTAACACCTTCTGGCAAAGCAGATGCTGCTAAATAAACATCTTCGCCCTCATCTGAGGAGATAAATCCAAAACCTTTTTCGAGGCTAAACCATTTAACGCGTCCGACTGGCATGACGGGTTCCTCCT
>JBEDAQ010000039.1:0-8244 GCA_041177685.1 Actinomycetota bacterium
TTGATTGCTCGCGGTTATCGCATCTCAACTTCAGGCCCACAAGAGCGTCAAGGTATTGTGCAAAGGCTTGATGCCGGAACCTCTGGGTTAATGCTGCTAGCGAAAAATGAAAACTCTTACAGTGCAATGAAAAATCAATTTAGGAATCGCACGGTCAAGAAGGTTTATCACACCTTGGTGCAAGGACACATTGATCCCAGCGAAGGAACTATTGATGCTCCAATTGGTAGGCATCCACGTGAGGATTACCGGTTTGCAGTTGTTGCTGATGGCAAGCCCAGCATTACCCATTATCAAGTTCTAGAGTTTTATTCGAGCGCATCGCTACTTAAAGTCGAATTAGAAACTGGACGTACACATCAAATCAGAGTTCACTTCAATGCTTTACGCCATCCTTTGGTGGGAGATCTTGCGTATGGCGGGGATCCGGTGTTGGCAGCGCGGTTAGAGTTGAAACGTCCCTGGCTGCATGCCATCGAATTGAGCTTCACTCAACCTTCGACTGATGAGCGCATCACACTCCATGCCCCCCTGCCTGCCGATCTGCAACGCGCCTTAGAGCTGTTGACCGTTAAATAGCCTGCAGGGAGTAATCTCGCCGACCGTGAGCCAGGGTTTTGTTCATCTACATGTGCATACCGAGTACTCCATGCTCGATGGCGCGGCTCGAATTGAGACGTTAGCGCAAGAAGTTGCCCGCACCGGTGATGGTGCGATTGCGATGACCGATCACGGCAATGTCTTTGGTGCCTTTGACTTTTATAAAACCATGAAAAAAGCAGGGGTAAAGCCGATTATTGGCATTGAGGCCTATGTTGCCCCTGAGTCACGGTTCGACAAAAAGAGAGTTAAGTGGGCTGAAGGTGGAGAGGATGATGTTTCCGGCGGTGGCGCATACACCCACATGACCTTATTAGCGGAAGACAACATTGGCCTTGCAAATCTTTTTAAACTCTCTTCATTAGCTTCATTAGAGGGTTTTTATTACAAGCCGCGCATGGATCGAGAACTTCTCTCGCAATATTCGCAAGGGCTAATTGCTACAACCGGTTGTCCGGGTGGAGAGATTCAAACCCGTATCCGTATGGGTGCATATAAAGAGGCGCGAGCAGCTGCAGCCACCTACCGAGACATTTTCGGTGCCGAAAATTACTTTGTCGAAATCATGGATCATGGAATTGAGATTGAACGTAGGGTAAAAGAAGATCTGTTGAAATTAGCTAAAGAGCTGGGATTGCCACTTCTAGCTACCAACGATTTGCATTACACATATGCCGACGATGCCAAGCATCATGAAGCACTGCTTTGCATCCAATCTGGTTCCACTCTGGCCGACCCAAAGAGATTTAAATTTGAAAATAGTGAGTTCTATTTGAAAGACGCTGCAACAATGCGACGTATCTTTAAAGAGATCGAATCAGCCTGCGATAACACACTATTAATCGCCGAACGGTGCAACACCACTTTGCGCGAAAATGAAAATCTACTACCTAAATTTCCGGTTCCAGCTGGCGAAACTGAGGATAGTTGGCTAGTCAAAGAGGCTCACAAAGGTCTACAAAACCGTTTCAACAACGTAATTCCAGATGGTTATATCGAGAGATTGAATTACGAACTTGAGGTTATGACCAAGATGGGATTCCCGGGATACTTTTTGGTTGTTGCCGACCTGGTTAATCACGCCAGATCCCAAGGAATCAGAGTTGGACCAGGACGAGGATCTGCGGCAGGTTCACTAGTTTCATACGGACTTGGTATTACCGCGCTGGACCCAATCAAGCACGGATTACTTTTTGAGCGTTTCTTGAACCCAGAACGAATCTCAATGCCCGATATTGATTTGGATTTTGATGAGCGTAGGCGCGGCGAGATGATTCGATATGCCACCAATAAATACGGTGATGATCGGGTAGCTCAGATCATTACCTACGGCACGATCAAATCAAAACAATCCATCAAAGACTCAACTCGAGTGTTGGGCTACCCATACGCTATTGGCGAAAAATTAACTAAGGCCCTACCGCCGGCAATTATGGGTAAGGATATTTCCTTAGCGGGTGTCTTTGATAAAGAAAATGATCGATATGCCGAGGCTCAAGAGTTCAGAAATATTTATGAAACAGATCCAGACTCAAAAACCATTGTTGATATGGCAAGAGGTCTAGAGGGATTAAAGCGGCAGTGGGGCGTACATGCCGCCGGCGTTATCTTAAGTCGCGAACCTCTTCTTGATGTGATCCCAATTCATCGTCGTGAGGCAGATGGAGCCATCATTACCCAGTTTGATATGGGAGCTTGTGAGTCAACAGGATTGTTGAAGATGGACTTCTTGGGACTTCGAAACCTTTCGGTACTTGATGATTGTTTGCTAAACATCAAGAACAATCAAGGCAAGAATCTCGTATTAGAGGATCTTCCTTTGTCGGATCAAAAAACCTTTGAACTTCTATCGCGAGGCGACACTCTTGGAGTATTCCAGCTAGATAGCGCACCAATCCGGGCGCTTCTTAGATCAATGGTTCCCGACTCTTTTGAGGATATCTCAGCGGTTATTGCACTTTATCGTCCCGGCCCAATGGGGGTTAACGCGCACAATGATTACGCAGATCGCAAAAACAAACGGAAGAAAATAGAACCTATCCATCCAGAGTTAAGCGAAGCTCTTAAAGAGATTCTGGATGACACATATGGCTTAATTGTTTATCAAGAGCAGGTTATGGCTATCGCCCAGAAACTTGCGGGATTCTCTCTTGGTCGCGCCGATTTGCTTCGCAAAGCAATGGGTAAAAAGAACAAAGAGATTTTGGATAAAGAGTATGTTCACTTTGAGGCGGGTATGCGCGCTAATGGTTTCTCCAGCGTTGCGATTGAGGAGTTATGGAAGACCCTGATTCCATTCTCGGATTACGCCTTTAACCGAGCCCATAGCGCCGGCTATGGTGTGGTGTCTTTCTGGACCGCGTATCTAAAAGCTAATTTCCCAACCGAGTACATGGCAGCTCTTCTTACCAGTGTTAGGGATGACAAAGATAAATCTGCGCTTTATTTGAATGAATGCCGACGAATGGGCATCAAGGTGTTGCCACCTGATGTAAATGATTCAAATGGCGAGTACACCCCAACTGGTGAGGATATTAGATTTGGTTTGGCTGCAATCCGCAATGTGGGTGAAAATGTAGTTGCTTCGATTGCCAAAAACCGCATTGAGAAGGGCCGCTATCAATCATTTGGTGATTTCTTGTCAAAGGTTGATGTTCATGTTTGCAACAAAAAAACTATTGAGTCGTTAATTAAAGCTGGAGCATTTGACTCATTAGGGCATTCAAGAAAAGGTTTAATGAATATCTATCTTGAAGCTATTGATTCAGTTATGGAGACAAAACGTGCCGAATCCATTGGCCAATTTGATCTCTTCGGCGGCGCCAACTTAGCTACGCCATCCGCTGTATCTGGCGTGGAATTGCACATAGACGAGGCAGAGTGGGAAAAGGCGCTTTTGCTTTCTTACGAACGTGAGATGTTGGGTTTGTACGTATCTGATCATCCACTACTGGGTGTGGAGCATGTATTGAAATCAGCCACCGACATAACAATTAGTCAGATCTTTGATGATGTTGTTGGACATGAACAAACTGTAACCATTGCGGGCTTGATAACCAGTGTCCAACGTAAAGTAAGCAGACAAGGGCAGTCCTGGGCGATTGTCACCATCGAGGATCTAGAAGGCGCGATTGATGTGCGCTTTTTCTCCAGTACCTACCAACAACACGCATTGAATTTAATTGAGGATCGCATCGTTGTTGTCAGGGGGCGAATTGATAAACGAGAAGAGACTCCACAGGTAACCGCAATTGATTTATCAATTCCCGATATTAATCAAGCACCAATTGGCCCCTTTGTAATTCGCTTAGAAGCGGAGCGGTGCACGCCGCCACTTGTTGATCGCATGAAGGAAATTCTCCGCTCTCATCCTGGTACTCGTGAGGTGCACCTCAAAATTGAAGGTGGGGCGAAAAACACAATTTTGCGTTTGGATGATGGATTAAAAGTGACCGCTTCTCCAAGTTTGAGCGCTGATTTGAAATCAATATTGGGGCCAGACTGCCTTGTTTAACTGCCCAGTTTAAATAACAAGCCACAAATCCATTACTCGCTTTAGACTAGGGCAGTGAGCGAGTTGATGCGGGTTGTAGATCTACGCGATCGTCAGCTCTCAAAATCTGAGTACCAAAGATTATTGCCGCGCGCGGAGTTTGATATTGATAGCGCTCTAGCTGCAATCAAACCGATTTTGCAATCAGTTAAAGATGGGGATGAAACAACCCTAAAAGAGTTAAGCCTCAAATTTGACGGTGTAGCACCTGAATCCATCCGGGTTCCAAAATCAGTTATTGATCAAGCATTGCAACAACTAGATGTGGGACTCAAGCAGGTAATACTGGAAGCGATTAGAAGGGTTCGAGTAGTTCATCTGGATCAGAAACGGGGGAGCACCGCGACTCGCGTCGTCGATGGTGGTGAGGTTGAAGAACGATGGATTCCAGTTGATCGAGTTGGCTTGTATGTCCCAGGGGGAAGGGCGGTTTATCCCAGCTCAGTAATTATGAACGCGGTTCCAGCACAGATTGCTGGAGTCAAAAGTATTGCCCTGGCTTCACCAGCACAAAAAGAAAATAACGGCTGGCCCCATCCCACAATATTGGCGACCTGCGCATTGTTAGAAATCGATGAGGTTTACGCAATGGGTGGTGCACAAGCGATTGCTGCATTTGCCTACGGAGTAAATTCAAAACCAAATCACTTTGATAACGCAGTTCTAGAAAAAGTTGATCTAGTAACAGGACCAGGCAATATTTATGTTGCAGCAGCAAAGCGGGCACTAAGAGGTGTGATCGGAATTGATTCTGAGGCAGGGCCAACTGAGATTGCTGTGGTGGCTGATGAAACTGCGCTGGCCAGTGATGTTGCGACAGATTTAATTAGCCAGGCAGAACATGACACAATCGCTGCGGCGGTATTGATTACAGATTCAGTGGAGTTGGCCCAACAGGTACAGAAAGAGCTTTCCAAACGAGTTGCGAAAACTAAACACTCCCAACGCATCAAAGAGGCGTTACAAGGCGTTCAATCAGCGATTGCGATTACCGATGATTTAGCTCAGTCACTAGCGGTAGCCAATGCTTATGCTGCTGAGCATCTCGAGCTCCAGGTTACAAATCCAAAACAGGCTAGCCGTGAGATACGAAATGCTGGAGCGGTTTTTCTAGGTCGTTTTTCGCCAGTTTCATTAGGTGATTATTTAGCCGGATCCAACCATGTACTCCCTACGGGAGGCTGTGCATGTCACTCAAGTGGCGTTTCAGTTCAAACATTTTTGCGTGGGCTGCACTTTATTGATTACAACGAGCGAGCCCTAAGAGAGATAGCTTCCAGCGTTATCACCTTTGCTAATGCCGAGGATTTGCCGGCTCATGGCGAGGCGGTTGCGGCTAGATTTGAAGAGCCGGGCAGCAATAAATGAACCAACGTTGGCCGGAGTGGCTCTCGCTCAATGAAAATATCCGCGAGTTACAGCCTTATGGTGCGCCGCAGATTCCAGCGCAAGTGCGGTTGAACACTAATGAGAACCCATACCCTCTGGATGAGCGTTTGCAGAGCAAGATTGTTTCTGAAATTTCACAGCGAGTGGCTGACTTGAATCGCTACCCGGATCGTGACGCTGTCGAGCTGCGAACCACTTTGGCTGCTTACATTAACGGGATTTCAAAAACTGATTTCAGTTACCAACATATCTGGGCCGCCAACGGTAGTAATGAAATCTTGCAAAGCATCGCTCTGGCCTTTGCTGGAGATGCTATGGGCTTCGAACCTTCATATTCAATGCATCCACTCATAACAAAATCAGTGGGCAAGAAATGGATTCCCATCTCCAGGGGACCAGAATTTGTCTTTCAATTAGATGTGGCCACAGAGGCAATCAAAGAGCACAAGCCTGGAATTGTTTTTGTAACCACACCTAATAACCCTACCGGCGGCTCAATTTCATTAACCGATATCTCAGAAGTAGCAAAAGTGGCCTTGTCCGTTGGTGCAATCCTGGTGGTTGACGAGGCGTACGCGGAGTTCTCCAAAGAGAAATCCTCGGTCACATTAATTAAAGACCATCCAAATCTGATTGTTTCTCGAACAATGAGTAAAGCATTCGCATTTGCTGGAGCCCGTCTCGGTTACATGATTTCCAATCCAACTTTGGTAGAGGCGATGTTATTGGTAAGACTTCCTTATCACTTGAGTGAATTAACTCAGGCCGCAGCGCTTGCTGCATTGAAAAATCGATCTGCTTTGCAGCAGCAGGTTGAACAAATAAAACAGTCGAGAGATCTTCTCGTTCAAGAGCTAACGAATATGGGCTTGCATGTGATCTCTTCAGATGCCAATTTTGTAATGTTCTCTGGATTCAATGTTAGCTCCCAAGAGTTTTGGCAGAAATTAGTTGAAAGGGATGTGCTAATTCGAGATGTTGGCATTCCCGGTTACCTTAGGGTGACAATCGGAACAGAGGCTGAGAACAAAGCCTTTTTAGCGGCGATACAACAAGCCTTGAACTCTTAAGGTAATAATCTGGTCGCCATAACCCTGGGCGATAGGGGATAATTCACCTTATGACCAATCCAAGATTTGCCCGTGTTGAGCGCACCACCAAAGAATCCTCTGTTGTGGTTGAACTCAAAATTGATGGCACCGGAGTAATAGATGTCTCTACCGGAGTTCCATTTTTCGACCACATGATTTCCCAACTCGGTAAGCACTCTGGATTTGATCTCACCGTAAAAACAACTGGCGATGTTGATGTCGATTCTCACCACACTGTCGAAGACACCTCATTGGCATTTGGACAGGCATTAAGGGAAGCATTGGGAGATAAATCTGGAATTAGAAGATTTGGAAACGCACTTGTTCCTCTTGATGAAGTTTTAGTACAAGTCGCAGTTGATCTCTCCGGCCGTCCTTATTTAGTACATCGCCAACCTGAGATTGTGGAGTTGATTGGAACATTTGATACCACGCTCGGAAAACACATTTGGGAATCGATTGTTGCAGAGGCGCGCATTGGGCTTCATATCAGGGTTTTAGAAGGTAGAAATGCCCACCATGTTTTGGAAGCGCAGTTCAAAGCTGTAGCTCAAGCATTTAAAGATGCGGTCGCTCTAGATTCTCGTACCTCCGGTGTGCCTTCCACTAAAGGCGTTCTTTGATAGCGATTCTGGATTATGGCTCCGGCAATATCCGATCTGCACAACGGGCCTGTGAAAAAACTGGAGCTGATGTTGTTGTCACCTCTGATTTCAAGACCGCTGTAGCAGCTGACGGATTAGTCATTCCTGGCGTTGGTGCTTTTGGTGCCTGCATGAAGGGTTTGAGAGCGGTTAAAGGCGAGGAATTAATTAGAGAGCGGCTAGATCTGGGACGCAAAATCTTGGGCATTTGTGTCGGAATGCAGGTTTTGTTTGCCGAAAGCGATGAGTTACTCAATGGTGAGCGGATTAGTGGAGTTGGGATTTTCCCGCAAAAAGTAGAGAAAATTTCCGCGCCAGTTCTGCCACATATTGGATGGAGCGAGATTGAGAGTAAAAGCAACTCTGGATCATTTGCAGAGTTAGATGGCGAGAGATTTTATTTTGTGCATAGTTACGCGGTTAAATCTCAAGTTTCTGGCGCTACTAACATTGGCTGTAATTATGGCGAGAACTTCATCGCTGCCATCGAGACTGATTTGATCACAGCCACTCAGTTTCACCCTGAGAAAAGCGGAGTGGCCGGTTTGAAATTAATTGCTAACTGGGCGGCTTCATTATGAAACAACTTGAACTGTTGCCTGCGGTTGATGTAAGAGAAGGTCAAGCGGTCCGATTGATCCAAGGAGAGTTAAGCGCTCAAACCAATTATGGAGCGCCTTTAGAGGCTGCGCTTGATTTTCAAAGAGCGGGTGCGCAGTGGATTCATCTCGTCGATTTAGATGCTGCTTTTGGTACTGGCTCAAACCACGAATTACTCGCGGAAGTAATTGGTAAGTTGGATATTAAAGTTGAGCTATCTGGTGGCATTCGCGATGAAGAGAGCTTGCTGAGGGCCCTCTCAACCGGTTGTGAGCGGATTAATTTAGGTACTGCAGCTCTTGAAAATCCAGATTGGACCGCTTCAGTCATAGCCAGATTTGGTGAGCGAATTGCGGTTGGACTAGAT
>JBEDAQ010000040.1:0-6892 GCA_041177685.1 Actinomycetota bacterium
GGAATAGTGGCAGAAGCGATGGTTGCTTTAGTGCTATCAGATGCAATAACTGAAAAGTTTGGCGGGGATAGCTTGAGTGAGACCAAACGAAATATCGATAGCTATCTAAAGAATATGTCGATCAAGTAGTTTATGGAATCTATCGTGTTGATTTGCCCACCCGGCGCGGGAAAATCCTCAATTGGGAAAAATCTGGCCAAACGCATGAACCGAACTTTTATCGATACCGATGAAATGGTTGAAAAGCGAAGTGGGAAGAAAATTAGTGAGATTTTCCTAGAGGATGGCGAGCAACAGTTTCGAGCTCTGGAGAAGGAGAGTGTTCTAGAGGCTTTGCAACAGCCTGATTCCGTTATCTCTTTGGGTGGCGGAGCGGTGCTCGATACAGATACGCAGGCGGTTTTGAGAGAGATGAATCGGGTCGTGTATCTCGACGTTTCAATTTCAAATGCGGCACCGCGCATCGGATTCAATAGAGACCGTCCTCTGCTCCTTGGTAATCCCAGACAACAATGGCTAGCTCTTATGGAGCGTCGCAAGCCAATCTATGAATCACTTGCGAAATATCAAGTTTCCACCGATAACCGAAAGGTTAATGAAGTTGCCGAGATTTTGATGGAGGAGCTCACCAAATGAGAACCATCGAAATTATCGCCGAACACAGCTATCAGATCCTTTTTGTGAATCAATTAGCAAACCCTCTTGCCGATTTGGTAGGAGATAGAGAGGTTTGCGTGCTTACTCCAGAGAGCTTTGTCGCTCGCATAGGCAACTTTCCTAAAGAGTGGCGGGTCATCACTCTGCCTGATGGTGAATTGCAAAAAAGTGGCGAGGTGTTTCTCTCGATTCTTAATCAATTTGCTCAGATGGGGCTTGGTAGGTCTGCGGTATTGGTTGGCATAGGCGGTGGAGCTACTACCGACCTAGTAGGTTTTCTGGCTGCAACATATATGCGTGGTATCTCTTGGATTGCGGTACCAACCTCCCTTGCTGGAATGGTGGATGCTGCGATTGGCGGGAAAACTGGTATCAATCTTTCTTCCGGCAAGAATTTAGCTGGATCATTTCATTCACCTTTGGCGGTGCTGATAAATGAGGAGTTTTTGTCGACCCTGCCAGTTCGAGATATCAATGCCGGAATGGCTGAAGTAATTAAATGTGGTTTTATCTCAGATCCGAAAATTCTGGAACTTTGTGAAGCTGATCCAATTTCAAACCGAGCCGAACTTATTTGGCGAGCCGCCAAGGTGAAGGCCGAAGTTGTATCGAAGGATTTCAAGGAATCTTTCCTGAGAGAAATCCTTAATTACGGTCACACCCTTGGGCATGCGGTTGAGAAACATAGTGGCTATCAACTGAGGCATGGAGAGGCGATAGCTATTGGTTTAGTTTTTGCCGCCCAACTTTCTAAAGAGAAATTGGGATTGGATGAGACGATAGTCGAGCAACACTCAAAGCTGCTCAAGGGTTTCAATTTACCGGTTAGATATAGGAAAGATGCCTGGGATGAGCTTTATCGACTAATGCAATCAGATAAGAAGAGAACAAATAGTGGATTACGATTTGTAGGCTTGAATGCGGTTGGCTCAGTGGATCGTATTGAAGCGGTAGAAGAAGTTTTGCTCAAAGGTATCTATCTAGAGGCGATCGGGGAGTAGATTATGGCCGTGCAATTAATGGTGCTAAATGGACCTAATCTCAACCGTCTTGACCTGCGCGAAAAATCCTTTTATGGCGATATTACCTACGATGATATTTGCCTCACTGTAGAGAATGCTGCGCGTGACTTAGGTTTCGCAGTTGATATAAGACAAAGTAATGATGAGGCTGAAATCGTTAACTGGTTGCACCAGGCGGCTGACAATAAGACCCCAGTAATTTTTAATCCGGCGGCGTTTACTCATTACTCATATGCAATTCGCGATGCAGTTGTCATGCTGAAGGCTCCATGTATTGAGGTGCATATTTCAAATCCGCTATCGCGTGAAGAGTTCCGTCATACCTCTGTTATTTCAGGAGTGGTAGCGGGAACCATCGCAGGTTTTGGCCTAGATTCATACCGTTTGGCTATCCGAGCGATGCAGGGACTGCTGGGAAATTAGTGAAAAATACTCTTGACGTGTAACCTTCGGCGTCATGGCTACCACGAATGATTTAAAAAATGGCATGACCTTAGATATTGAAGGTCAGCTCTGGAATGTTGTCGACTTCCAACATGTAAAACCAGGTAAAGGTCCAGCTTTTGTTAGAACAAAATTAAAGAATGTGCTCTCTGGCAAGGTTGTTGAAAAAACCTTCAACGCCGGGGTTAAGGTTGATGTAGCCATCCTTGAGAAGAGAGATATGCAGTTTTTGTATAAGGATCCATCAGGCTTTGTATTCATGGATTCAACAACTTACGATCAAATTTCAATCGCTCCTGAAACTGTTGGAGAAGCCGCAAACTACATGTTGGAGAATACCGATGCGATTGTTGCGGTCCATGAGGGAAATCCTCTTTATGTTGAGTTACCTGCCAATGTCCCGTTGAAAATTACTTACACAGAGCCAGGTTTGCAAGGGGATCGGTCCTCTGCGGGATCTAAGCCAGCAACATTGGAAACTGGCATCACCATCCAAGTACCGCTTTTCATCAAGCAGGATGAGGTAGTTTTGGTTGATACCCGCACTGGTGAATATCTAGGACGCGCAAATTAAGTGAGCGCTCGCTCAAAGGCTCGAAAAACCGCGCTGGATCTGCTGTACGAAGCTGATATCAGAAAGAGTTCAGCTCAATCACTTTTGTTACAAAGACAAGACCAGGTTGAGTTTCTAATTAGAGATTTCACTAAAGAGTTGATCGCCGGGGTTGAAGAGCACCGGCGCAAGATTGATGAATTGATAGTGACATATTCTCAAGGGTGGGATATGGATCGCATGCCGGTTATTGATAGAAATATCCTTCGCTTATCCATATTCGAGCTTTTGTGGTCTAAAGAGGTTCCTCCAGCCGTTGCTATTGATGAGGCGCTGGAACTTGCGCAGACCCTATCTACTGATGAATCAAGTAAGTACATAAATGGAGTACTCAGTAAAATCAATGAGATTAAAGCGGATTTAGCGCTTTAATATCAGCTCTCTATTTAGTAGCGCGCTATAGAGCTCGGTAAGTGATTTTTGGGTCATGATTTGCAAGATCTCTATGTCAGCGTGCCGGATAGTTAGTATCTCGCCATTCCAATCATCTCGTTTCAAGGTCAGATATGAAACAAAAGCGGTAATTTGCTTAACAAATAAATCGGGCAATCCGTCATAGCTACGGAGCTTTCGTAGATCAATGCGCCAAACTCCAAGCGACTGAGATTCAATGGTCTTATCTCCAGAGTTGAAGAGCTGGGAGATCGGAACTCCATAAAAATCACAGAGCTCCTGAGCTCGAGATATGCTCAGTGACCGGGAGCCTCGTTCATAAGAACCAACCACCACCGCCTTCCACTTACCTCGAGAGCGTATTTCAACCTGCTTGAGGGTTAAGTTCTGTTGTTGGCGGATCTGTCGTAAACGGCTTGCGATCTTTGGCGGGGTGGACATGCCTTCAGGCTAGCCAGGTGGTCGGGATGCAACTCCACTTTTCCACAGCGAGACATTTGGTAACAGGTGCTAGGGTTAGCCAACCTTTAACGATCCGTCCTGTGAGGCGGCGAAGGAGCTTAGATGAGTGTTGTTCTTAATGCCGCGGAAATCTCGCGTGCTTTGCGTCGTATCGCCCATGAAATACTGGAAAAAAATCACGGATCCAGCGAGGTAATACTTCTCGGCATACCGACACGAGGTGTTGTCATCGCTCAGCGACTAGCTCAGGAGATACTGGCGATAGAAAAAGCTGAGGTCGCTCTAGGAACTCTGGATATAACAATGTTCCGTGATGATCTAAGGATGAGAGCACCAAGACCTTTAACGCCAACTCAGCTTCCCAAAACCGGAATTGATGCAAAACATGTGGTCTTGGTAGATGATGTTTTCTTCTCAGGCCGCACCGTTAGAGCAGCTCTTGATGCCTTAAATGAATTAGGCCGACCAAAAACTGTTCAATTAGCGGTCCTCATAGACCGCGGTCATCGTGAACTGCCTATTCGAGCGGATTTCGTAGGCAAAAATATTCCAACCGCTAAAACCGAGTCTGTGAAGGTGAACCTCTCCGAGATAGATGGAGTCGATGAGGTAAAAATCGAAGGTAGGTCGATGTGATGCGCGATTTACTCTCAATTAATGATTTGACCAAAGATGATGCCCTAGAAATTTTGGATACAGCAGTACAGCTTGCAGCTTTATCTGATTCAACTAATCGTAAATTCCCCACTTTGCGAGGGCGTACGGTGGTAAATCTATTTTTCGAAGATTCAACCCGAACCAGAATCTCATTTGAGGCAGCAGCTAAAAGATTGTCCGCAGATGTGATTAATTTTTCCGCCAAAGGCTCCAGCGTTAGCAAAGGCGAAAGCTTGAAGGACACCGCGCTGACCCTGCAAGCCATGGGTGCAGATGCAGTAATTATCCGACATGGTTCCTCTGGCGCACCTGCTCAGCTGGCTAGAAAACGTTGGATTGATGGTGCGGTTATTAATGCCGGAGATGGAACTCATGAACATCCGACTCAAGCTTTACTTGATGCCTTCACTATAAGAAGACATCTAAAGCAAGACCAAGGAGATTTGGCCGGGTTGAAGATTGCGATAGTTGGCGATGTCTTACATTCTCGGGTTGCCAGATCCAATGTGTTATTGCTACAAAAATTAGGGGCAAAGGTTGTTTTAGTAGCTCCACCTACCTTGCTTCCGGTCGGTGTAGAGCATTGGGGTGCGCAGATAAGTTTCTCAATCGATCAGGTGATAGCCGAATGTGATGCGGTAATGATGCTGCGGGTTCAAAAGGAACGGATGGAGGATTTATTCTTCCCGTCGGAAAGGGAGTACGCCCGCAACTTTGGTTTAAATGCGGCTCGCATTACTGGAATGAAAGAATCAGCCATAGTTATGCATCCAGGTCCAATGAATCGAGGACTGGAAATCACCGCCGAAGGTGCCGACTCCAAGAGGTCCGTGATCGTCGAACAGGTAGCAAATGGAGTTAGTGTTCGTATGGCTGTGCTGTACTTGTTAATCGGTGGCGCTACCTCACGGGATTTAACCGCGCAGATGGGAGAACAGTCATGAACTCATGGTTGATTAAGAATGCTCGTGATCTACAGGGCGAAAAAGTTGAGCTCATGATTTCAGATGGAAAAGTGGTTGCCAAAAATGATCTTAATCAGCCATATTCAGAGTTTGACGCTCAAGGTTTAACCTTGATGCCTGGTTTAGTTGACCTACACACTCACCTAAGAGAACCTGGTCGTGAGGATGCAGAGACTGTATTAAGTGCAAGTCGGGCAGCGGTCGCCGGTGGTTACACGGCGGTATCAGCGATGCCAAATACTTTGCCAGTTGCTGATACTGCAGGTGTAGTTGAGCAGGTATACCGATTAGGACAATCTCATGGCCTCTGTGATGTTTTTCCAATCGGCGCGGTAACTGTTGGACAAGAAGGTGAGCAGCTTGCTGAATTGGTTGCCATGAATCAATCAGAGGCACGGGTAAGAATCTTTAGTGATGATGGCCATTGCGTGGCCGATCCGCTAGTTATGCGCCGTGCATTGGAGTATGTAAAGCTATTTGATGGCGTCGTTGCGCAACACGCTCAAGACCCTCGGTTAACTGAGAATGCCCAGATGAATGAAGGAGAGGTTTCCGCGCGCTTAGGATTAAAAGGTTGGCCAGCTGTAGCTGAAGAGGCGATTATTGCGCGAGATATTTTGCTGGCTGAGCATGTTGATAGCAAATTGCATATTTGCCATCTCACAACCGCTGGCGGAGTTGAGCTCGTGCGACAAGCAAAATTACGGGGCGTGAAGGTAACCGCAGAGGTCACTCCGCATCATTTACTTCTAACCGATGAATTGGCTGCCACCTATGACGCTACTTACAAAGTGAATCCACCATTGCGAACTGAAAATGATGTTCAAGCTTTAAGAAGAGGTTTGGCAGATGGCACGATTGATATCGTCGCAACCGATCATGCACCTCACCCGCAGGAAGCTAAAGATTGCGAATGGAATGCCGCTGCATTTGGAATGTTAGGTCTCGAAACCGCATTCTCAATCTGTTATCTGGCAATGGTTAAATCGGGATTGATGAGTGTGGCTGAATTGTCGCTAAGAATGTCTGGTGCACCAGCAAAATTAGCTAGATATAAAGATCACGGAGATTTAGCGGTGGGAATGCCAGCCAACTTTGTCTTAGTGGATCTGGATAAAAGCTGGAAAGTTGACGCCGAAGCCCTGAAATCTAAGAGCAAGAACACACCTTATGACGGCATGGAGTTACCTGCTGTCGTGGAAAAGACCTTCCATAATGGCGTGCTGGTTTACGACCGAGTTAATCAGGGACGGGAGGGTGTGTGAGCGTTGCATATCTAGTCCTAGATGATGGTCGAATCTTCGAAGGAGAACCATGGGCTTGTACCGGGGAGGCCTTTGGCGAAGCGGTTTTTTCAACTGGGATGACTGGGTATCAGGAAACTCTTACCGATCCTTCTTATTACAAGCAGGTTGTAGTTATGACCGCTCCTCATATTGGAAATACCGGGATGAACTCGGAGGATGAAGAGTCTCGCCGGATTTGGGTTAGTGGATTTGTGGTCCGAAACCCTTCGCCGACAGTCTCAAATTGGCGTTCTCAGAGAAGTTTGGAAGATGACTTAATTCAAAATCAGGTGGTTGGAATTAAGGGGGTGGATACCAGAGCCTTGACGCTGCATCTCAGGGATAGAGGTGCAATGCGAGTTGGAATCTTCTCCAATACCAAGCTATCTAGAG
>JBEDAQ010000041.1:0-5741 GCA_041177685.1 Actinomycetota bacterium
AAATCATAAGAAAATGTTTCGGCGGCGCTAATGCTTTTCTCTGGCGCGTCAGGCACTACCTCCCGATAATCACGGGCCCAAGCCAATTCATAAAGTGAAACACCGGCGCTTTCTCCTAACGCACGCTTTAAAGTTTCAAGTGGGGTGTTGGCGATATCGGCAACGGTGCGCAACCCCAATCTCTGCAACTCTTCATTGGTCTTTGGCCCCACTCCCCAAATTTCACTAACTGGAAGTGGGTGGAGAAATGTTAAAACTCGATCTGGTGCAATCTCCAAAACCCCATTTGGTTTGCACCTTCCAGAGGCTAGTTTGGCGATGAACTTAGTGGAGGCGATTCCAACTGAACAGGTGATTTTCTCCTGCTCAAAAACCCGTTTTCTGATTAACTCCGCAATTTCTCGGCCAGTGCCAAATAATCTTTTCGAGCCGGTGACATCTAAGAAGGCTTCATCTAAAGAAAGCGGCTCGACGTTAGGGGTGAACTCCAGAAAGATCTCCATAACTTTGCGGGAAACCTCTGAATACCTTTCATGATTTGGTGGAATAAAGATTGCATTTGGCGCCATCCGTTGCGCCCTAGCGACTGGCATAGCGGCTCTGATACCGAATTTTCTTGCCTCATAATTTGCCGATAGCACTACGCCGCGGGCTCCCGCACCCACCACTAAGGCTTTGCCTTTGTACTGCGGATAATCTAGCTCGGAAACAGATGCGAAAAATGCATCCATATCAACATGCAGAATTGTGGAATGTTCTGGCATGGGTTCACTCACAGAGCGCGAGATTACGCCACTTTTCATAAGCAGCTGATAAATCCCACGCCCCTGTTGCTCGTATCGAAACACCGCGGGCACCTGTGCGACGTAAATTGCCTCTTACTAAAAGTAGCTTTGAGTTATAGAGCGTCTCGGCATAAGAGCGTTGTGCATCTTCAAAAAAGGTTGCATCACTACAGCCATTTCCATCATCTAGGGTTACAAAGATAACTCTTTTGCCAGAGCGAATCGGCGGGGTTTGCAAAATTACCTTTACCCCAGCTACTAAAACTGAGGAGTTAGAGCGCTGTTTTATTAAATCTGAGGATTTAACCGCTCCAATTTGATTTAAAAACTCAGCATAAAACTCCATCATGTGATGAGAAACATCCATCCCTAAAAACTCTATTTCATTTCTGACCTGCTCATGGGCTCGCAGATCAGGTAGGCCGGTTTTAGATAACTCCGGGGTGAAACCAAAGGTGAGTTGAGAGCCACTTAAATTTAATAACGCCTTGCTTGAGGTGCGGGACCATTTATATAGATCATTTAAATGCAGCAATAAATCCCTATGATTCAAAGTGTCGGGATATAAAGCATCAAAAGCTCCAACCATTAACAGCGCTTCACAGGTAGGCCGGCTCACACCACTGCGATGTACAAAATCAGCCAAATCAACAAAGGGACGGTTACTCAATATCGCATCAATCTCGCCATCACTGATTCCAGATACATCAGCTAGGGCCAGACGAATACTGGAATAATTTTCAACTCTGTAGCTGCGGTCAGATTTATTTATATCTAGCTTTTCAATCTTTACTCCAAACCTTCTTGCCTCATCAAGTATCAAACGCTTGGGATACATCCCAGGATCATGGGTTAAGACCCCAGCTAAAAAGGCGGCTGGGTAATGAGCTTTCAGCCAGGCTGATTGATAGGTAGGTAAAGCAAAGGCTGCAGCGTGAGCTTTGCAAAATCCGAAAGAGGCAAAGGCACGCAGTACCTCCCACATCTTGGTAATAACCTCTAAGGAGTAACCCCGCGCTGTAGCTGCTGGAAAAAACCAATCACAAACCTCTTGTTGCCCCTCCTTATCCCCTAAAGCACGGCGTTTTTCATCAGCTTGCGCCAAGGTAACTCCACCTAGTGTTGCGATGATTTCAATTACCTGTTCGTGGAAAACAACTACCCCTTCAGTGTCATCGAGAATCTCCCGTAAGTCAGGATGAAAAATCTCTCGCGCTTTCCAACCTTGGCGAGCATTAAGAAATGGGGTAATCATGTCGCTCTTAACTGGGCCGGGGCGGAAAAGTGAGATATCAATAATTAAATCGGTAAAGCTTTGTGGAGCGAACTTTCCTACCAACTCTCGCTGTCCAGGACTTTCAATCTGAAATAAACCCAATGTCTTGGTTGATTGAATAAGTTGGAAGGTTTTTGGATCATCTAGTGGAATAGCATCCAAATCAAGGGAAAGATTGGTGCTCCTTTTCAGCTCAGATACTGAGTAAGCCAAAGCTGATTGCATTCTGACCCCGAGAATATCTAGCTTTAAAAGTCCAATGGCTTCAACATCATCCTTATCCCACTGCACCATTGGATAGTTGCTGGCATTTGTTTCGATTGGGGCTCGGTCATAAAGACCAATGTCGGAGATAACTACGGCGCAAGGATGCATCGCCAAGTTTCGTGGCAAGCCATCTAATCTTTCAGCTAGTCCAATAGCCATCTTCCAAGTGCCAGATGTCAGGTTAAGGTTTCTTAACTCTGGCAGATTTTCTAAAGCCTGAGAGATATTTCGAGCCCGAATATGAGGTAGGGATTTTGCTACTAAATCTATCTCCATGGGTGGCAGTGAAAGTGCCGCGCCTACATCTCGAATTGCATGACGGGCTCGATACTTATCAAACATTGCAACTGTGGCACAGCGTTGTTGGTAGTTATCAAAGACTTGATCGTAAATCTCTAATCTACGAGCTGATTCCACATCTATATCTATATCTGGCAGCGCTTTACGAAGCGGTGAACAGAACCGTTCCATTAATAAACCCAGTGATAAAGGCTCGACACCAGAGATTCCTAGAAGATGACAGACCAAAGATCCGGCACCGCTACCCCTAGCCGCCACCCGGATCCCACTATTTCGCGCTCTATCAGTTATATCTGCAACTGTTAAAAAATAAGATTCATAACCCAAGCTAGAAATAATGGAGAGCTCTTTATTTAAACGCTCCTCTACCTCTGAACTCAACCCGCCATAACGCCAATTAACGCCCGCATAGGCTCGGGCCCGGAGCTGTGCGGTTAGCTCTAGTTGAGATTTAGCGCCCACTACATGTGGCTCGGGAAGGTGGATAGAGCCTAAGCCGACATCTGACTGTGGCGATAAAACCGCACTTTCAGCCCATTCTGTTGTGGTTTTCAATAGCTGCTTTGCATTTCTTTCTCCAGCCGCAGTTGCGATTTTCTCTGCAATAAAAACCATCTCATCTGAGTTTTTTAAAAAAGCTTCAGCGTTTTTGCGTTCTACAACTTTTCTATGCAGTGGTAGTAGGTGGCGAGTGGCATCTAATACATCAGCTATCGGCGCATCTTCCCTGCCTTTCACACGGACCGCGTTAGTTAAAACCGCTGGCAAATCATGATCTCGGGCAAAATTAAGCATGCGGGCGGCATGGGTAGTGGATTTTGGGCCATCACCATAAATCAAATGCGAGACACACTCGATACTTTGATCTAGAAATAAATCGCGAGTGGAGTTGAAAATTAATAAAGCTTTGTCATAACGCCGCGCAGTTAAGGCCCGGGATATCTCTGAATCTGGACCATGTAAAGCTAGTAGGTTTTGAGTGTAGTTTGAGTTTTGTTTTAAAAAGTTAAGATTGCAAGGTGCGCCATAATTTTTAAGTTGGGTTACAACCCTGATTAAAGATGACCAGCCTTTGCCTGGTGTGGCCAGCAGAGTGATTCGAGTTTGATTTTCATATGAGATATCAACACCGATTATTGGAGATATCTGATTTTCTAAACAGCTTTGAGTAAATCTAATAGCGCCAGATAAACCATCGCGATCAGTTAAAGCCATGGAGCGCATACCGAAATCTCTGGCCCTAGCGACTAATGCATCAGGCAAAGTGGTCCCATATTTAAAAGAGAAACCACTAGCTACATGTAGATGTGTAAAGCTCATGATCTTTAACTTTTAAGCCGGGCGGGATGTGGGACGAATTCGCCATAAACCGACGCCCTCTTCACGCTCTATCTCAAAGGTTTTCATCGCTCCGATTGGAGCCGCCTCAACCCGCCAAAGAATCCGTGATCCATCATCGGGACGGAATAGACCATCACTGGCCCGATTCCACCAACCACCCGACTCCCGCCAAGAAGAGAGAACTGTGTGTATGCGAAAACGCTGGCCGTTGTGGACAAACTCGATGGGTTCGCCGCCAGCTAGGTATATTTCAGATTTTTCGAACATTTGTTCGAACCTTAGCGCTCCGCCCTGACAGAGACAAGCCCAGCTCTTTACGCTCCAGACACGCGTCTGTCACTAAACCGTCACCCAGTTCATGCCAGTATCCGCCCGTGATCACACATACCTCTCAAGCGCAGACCCAGGGTAAATCCCTCCGTCTACGTATCTCTGCGGTTGCCAGCGCTATAGCGCTAGCAACCTCCGCACTCGTGGTGCTCACTTCCCCGCAGGTCACTGCAAATACATATGCGGTCCCGGCAGCTCCAACCATTAAGAAGGCTTACGTAACATCAAGCGGTGTTCGAGTTGTCTTCGAAAAAGTAACTGCATCTCCTGCAGTAAACGCATATGTTCTTTCTGGCGGAGAAGGCTCTTGCCCAATCACTTTGCCAGCAACAACTACAGGTGTTGTTACTCTGCCAATAATCGATGGCCAGGCCAGCGCAACCATCTCAATTAAGGCGGTTAATGCATATGGTTTCTCCAAAGCTACAACTTGGAATAAGACATTTAGTGCAGCAGATCTTGCTGGTGTAACGAAGAGTTCTTGGAAAGCTGTTCAACTTCTACAACTCAGCGACTTTCATGGAGCAGTTGAAGGAACATCCTCCAATGCTGGTACCGCTCTATTGATGAGTGCCTTTGCCGCTGAGCGCGCAAAGAATGCAGCCACCTTCACAATGTCATCGGGTGACAACTTTGGTGCTGCTCCCCCAATCTCAAGTCAGTTTGAGGAGATGCCAACCGTTGAATCTATGAACCTATTGAAGTTTGATGTTTCAGGTTTTGGAAACCATGAACATGATCGCAACTTGGCACATGTGCAAAAAGTTATCGCTGCCTCAGATTTCCAGTGGGTTGCCTCTAACTACAGCTCACTAGAACCATTACAAAGTGGTGCCAAAGCAGCTAAGGCCTACCACATCGTAGAACGTGGTGGCGTTAAAGTGGGATTTGTCGGTGCAAATACCGAAGAAACCAAAGAGCAGATCTTTCCTGGAAATCTAAGCTATAGCGGCAAGGAATTGGTCATCTCTGCAAATGTCGATGGCGTGAATGCCGCTATTAAGCAGGCAAAAGCTGCTGGTGCAGATTTTGTCGTTGCACTATTGCATCAAGGTTGGCAAGAAAACCGCGATGGCGAAGCTAAAGGAAAATTGATTGATTTAGCTAAGCAAATCAAGGGAGCAGCGGCGATATTCGGAGGCCACAGTCATCAAACCTATAACTCTATGCTCGCTGGAAATGCAGCAGTTAACGGTGCTCTAGTTGCCATGGTCCGCAACGCTGGCCAGGAGTACAACAGAGCGACAGTTTGTCTCGATGGCTCGGGACGAGTACGAGGTTCAAGTGTTGATGTAGTTTTACGTTCTGCCTTTGCTTCATTAACTCCAAACGCTGATGGTGCAGCGTTGGTTAAGAAGTACAAGGATCAACTCAACGCAAAACTTGATGTCAAGATTGGTTCAGTTAATGGCATCTTTGCGCAAGGTGGAACACCTCAGGTG
>JBEDAQ010000042.1:0-3158 GCA_041177685.1 Actinomycetota bacterium
GGGACATAACCTGAGTTAACGCCTTTGGCAAAAACAATTAGATCAGGCTCTGCGGCAGAGTGTTGGTAGCCAAACCATTTTCCTGTTCTGCCAAAGCCAGACATAACCTCATCTGCAATCCAGAGAATTCCATACTTGTCACACAAGGCACGTACGCCCTCTAGGTAACCAGCCGGTGGAATCAAAACACCTGCGGTACCCACTACTGATTCAATCAAGATTGCAGCGATAGTTTGTGGACCTTCAAAAATAATTACATTTTCTAAATGCTCCAGGGCACGTTGGCATTCCTGCTCTTCGTTTTGTGACCAGAATGCGCTGCGATAAGAGTACGGGCCAAAGAAGTGAACATGTCCATACGCAAACTCATTGGGCCAGCGCCTTGGATCTCCAGTCGCAGAAATAGCGGCGGTGGTATTGCCATGATAAGAGCGGTAGAAAGAAAGTACCTTATGTCTTCCAGTGTGCAATCTCGCCATACGAATAGCGTTTTCAATGCCATCAGCGCCACCATTAGTGAAAAACACCTTCTCATGATGAGCACCAGCTAGTTCAACAATTCGCTTTGCCGCCTCGCCTCTCGCATCATTAGCCACTTGCGGTGCAACGGTTGACAGAAGCTCTGCTTGTTTTTGAATGGCAGAAACAACCTTTGGGTGCTGAAAACCGATATTGGTAAAAACCAATTGACAGGAGAAATCTAGATATCGCTTGCCATCAAAATCCCAAAAGTAAGAGCCTTTTCCAGTTGCTACGGGCAGGGGCGAGATTTGTGCTTGCGCCGACCAGGAGTGAAAAACATGCTTACGATCTAAATCAAAGACCTCTTTGCCACGCGCAGGATTTGGGATGAATTCGGACATGCCCCAATCTAATCAGCAGTGTGCGAGGGACTCAAGAATGTCAGTGGCAACAACGGCCGAGCGAGATTTCTTGGCATGTTTGCCGGCCTTAGAGTGCAATTTAACGGCATCGGCCACAACCTTTTGTGCGGCATCAAGATTCTCTGGTTTCCAGCTGGCGAGAAATGCACCGATTAATCCCGCCAAAATATCGCCCGATCCAGCGGTCGCTAACTCGGATCCACCTATCAAATCAATTATTGGTTTTTTGCCCGGTGCTGCAATAACAGTTCGATTACCTTTTAATACAACAATTACCTGCAACTCCTCAGCTATTTTCTGCGCCACTTCTTTGCGAGCTTTTTCAATCTGAGTAGAGGTAAATCTCTCATTTGAATTTTGAGTAATTTGATAACCGATTTTCTTTAGCTCTCCTTCATGCGGCGTTAGAACAATAATCTGACCTTGGTCCTTCTTTCCAAGCCGCTTTGCTTTGCTATTCACCGCTAGTGACATAGCAGCGCCATCAAGGACTACAGGGATAAGCATGGGAAGAGAACGCAATGAAACCGCCCCAGGGCCAACCACAAGAGCATCGATTTTTTCATTAATCAAACTCTTGATTGGCGCTACATCGGGAAAGTTTTGCAGCACCATCTTTGAAAGCTCGCCAGATTTAGCAAAAAACTTTACATATCCAGCACCACCACGGCGCGCTCCACCTACCGTTAAAGCTGCAGCCCCTGGGAAACGAGCCGAGCCTGCAACCACCGCAACGACGCCTCTACTGTATTTATGGTCGGAAGGCTTGGGAACTCTGCGAAGCGAGTCCTTCTTACCGGACATTTTTACTGGGCATTATTACTTGCCACTTTAGTTGATATTTGAGGGCTGCTTTGCATCATCATGTGTGCATTTCAGATTCTTTGAATCGTTAACACATGTTTCGCAAAGCAAATACTGATTATGGCAGAAGTCATTGGCGCAGTTATAGAAGGTTTTGGTGGCCGATTTGCAGACATCGCACTGCCCAATAACTGGTGTTGAATCTGAAAAATCCACGGTCTTGCGGCCATCAAAGGTATAAAGAGAACCCTCCCACAAGCCTTGGTCCCCGTATTTTTCGCCATACCTAACGATGCCACCCTCGATTTGATAAACCTCATTAAATCCACGCTGCTTCATCACAGTTGTCAGAATTTCGCAGCGAATCCCGCCGGTGCAGTAAGTGACGATTGTCTTATTCTTTAGGTGATCATACTTTCCGCTATCCAGCTCAGCGATAAAGTCTTTTGTGGTTCGCACATCTGGAACAACCGCGTTTTTAAACTTTCCAATTTTCGCCTCATAGGCATTACGACCATCAAAGAAAACTAAATCATCGCCAAGTTCGGCTGCCAGCTTGTTTACCTCTTTTGGTTTGAGATGCTTTCCGCCACCAATTACACCTTTTTCATCTACCTTTAGATCTTCAGGTACTCCAAATGCAACTAACTCTTGACGCGCCTTAACGCTTAAGCGGGGAAAATCATCTCCAGTTCCTTCTGACCATTTGAAATCAATCTTTTTGAAGCCGGGGTACTGCTTTGTGGCTTTTATATAACGTTTTAGATCACTTAAAGTGCCGCCCAAGGTGCCATTGATTCCATGTTTTGAAATTAAAATGCGCCCCTTCAAATTTAACGATTCGCACAAAGTGTTTTGCCATAGTCGAACCGCTTCTGGATCGGTCACAGGCGCAAACCCGTAATAAAGGATTATTTTGTGAACCGCCATGGGGACATATTAATAAAACCTGAAATTGGGGGTCAAATGTGTAGTTAAAGAGAGCCTAGAGGGAAATTCAAGACGATAATTGAGGCATGACTGACTCAGCATTCCACCCCAGAAGAGTTCTATCAGTTTTAGTTGTTATTACGGTTTTATTGGCGGCGTTGGCAGCCTTTCTCAGCACAACAACGGAAAACACTAAGTACTCCCCAAATACTCCAGAGGGTGTTGTCCAGCTTTATCTATCCGCTGCGATTGAGGGTAAAAATGACAAGGCGGTAAATTATTTGTCCTCTGACTCGGCATGTTCCGCAAATGACTTAGATAGAAGTTGGATGCCAGAATCTGTTCGAGTTAATCTCGGCAATACCGATACTGATGGTGCGACTGTATATGTCGATACCTTGATTGATATTTCTTCAGGTGGACCATTTGATGATTACTACACTGAGAAGCATAGTTTTCGGTTGATTAAAGAATCTGGAAACTGGCGAATCCAAGGAATTCCTTGGCCTATGTACTCCTGTGGGGAGATGAATAAATGAT
>JBEDAQ010000043.1:0-7941 GCA_041177685.1 Actinomycetota bacterium
TTGATTCTGTAGTTGCGGCAAATCCCCATTTCGAAAATGGCAGATTACGAATAACCGTATTCTCAGATGGGCAGTGGCTGATTACTCATCAGCCATATGAAATCAACTCCGCGCCGGCCAAGTTGATGCGTTATCCAGATGCAAAATTCTCTAATTACTCAATTGCAAATACCAAGAGCACCTCTTATGCAGAGAACTTTCGCGCTCTTCGGCTGGCGCAGTCCAACGGCTTTGACGACTGCTTGTTTATAAATGAAAAAGGGGAGGTCGTAGAGAGCTCTGTCGCAAACATCTTGTGGTTGAAAGATGGAGTTTGGTACACCCCCAGAACTACTAGTGGTGCGCTACCAGGAGTTACGCGAGCTTTGCTCATTGAGCACTTTGAAATTCGAGAATCGACGCTTCAGGAATCTGATTTGGGCAAGGTCGAGTCTTTGGCCCTGGTTTCATCGCTGCGTGAGATTCAAGCTATTGAGCGTTATGAAAGCATTCTCTACCCGATTTCTAAGTCGCTCACAGAACTTCAGAGTTCCTTTCACGCTTGGGTTAGGGATAAACTTGGAGTATGAACATCCGGCAACAGATTAAGAGCACACCATATGGCTCTTTGATTTGGCGGGTTTTTATTGGAGTAGTTGGTGGATTAGTTACCATTATTGGAACTGTATTTTTGTTCGCGCCCGGACCTGGCTTGTTAGTTTTGTTAGCTGGTCTTGGAATTTTGGCCTCCGAGTTTGCATGGGCCTCAAGAGCCATGCTCAAAACTAAGAGCATTGCTGCGACCGCTGCAGATAAAGTTGGGATGCCACTTTGGATGAAATATCTACTGGCCGCGATTTTTACTGTCATTTCAATAGTGCTGATCGCACATTTCTATGCTTAAACAGGCCCTCGAAGCCGACATCTCTTGCAAATAATCGCAGCTGAATTCCAACCGTTTGTGTCCAGTTGGTAAGCGTTTTTGGTAACCTCGCCGCGTGAGCGCGCAGATAAATGTGAAAGTAGACGGTCAGCTCCGGAGTGTTTCCGCTGACTCAAAGCCGACCCTAATCTTTGAAGAGCTCTATCCAGATTTAACAAAGCCAGGTGCCAAAGCCATTGTCGTATGCAAGATAAATGGCGTCTTAAGAGATTTGTGGAGCGATCTCGCTGAAGGAGATGTTATCGAATCGGTCTCCATAACTTCCGAAGAAGGGTTAATGGTTTTGCGCCATTCAACCGCCCATGTTTTGGCGCAAGCGGTTCAAGAACTATTCCCGCAAACCAGATTGGGTATTGGTCCGCCAATCAAAGATGGTTTCTATTATGACTTTGACCCTGAGCGCCCTTTCAATCCTGAAGATTTAGTTAAGTTGGAATCTGCGATGAAAAAAATCATCAAGGATGGACAGAGATTTAAAAGAAGGCCGATTAGCGATGAAGATGCTCTTAAGGAGCTGTCACATGAGCCTTATAAATGCGAGTTGGTAAAACTTAAATCTTCTAACTCCGGTGATGAAGCAGCAGAAGGAGCTGAGGTTGAGGTTGGTGCCGGTGAGTTAACGATTTATGACAACTTGGGCCGGGATGGCAAAGCGGTATGGGGAGATTTGTGTAGAGGTCCTCACCTGCCATCAACCAAATACATTCCGGCTTACAAATTGATGAGAAGCGCGGGTGCTTATTGGCGCGGTTCAGAGAAGAACCCGATGTTGCAGAGAATTTACGGTACCGCTTGGCCATCTCAAGAAGAGCTGGATCAGTACTTACATTTATTGGCAGAGGCCGAGAAGCGTGACCATCGTCGCCTTGGTTCCGAGTTGGATCTATTTTCCTTTCCTGAGGAGATTGGTTCTGGTCTTGCGGTTTTCCATCCCAAGGGCGGAATTATTCGAAGAGCGATGGAGGATTACTCCCGCAAACGTCACGAGGAAGAGGATTATCAATTCGTTTACTCGCCCCATCTAACTAAGGCGGCCTTGTTTGAAACATCTGGACATTTGCAGTGGTACGCCGAAGGTATGTACCCACCAATGGTCATGGATGAAGAGCTAAATGCAGATGGCACAGTAAAGAAACAGGGGCAGAAGTACTACATGAAGCCTATGAACTGTCCATTCCACAATCTGATTTATCAATCATCTGCCAAGTCGTATCGAGATTTACCGCTACGTCTTTTTGAGTTCGGCACCGTTTATCGTTATGAGAAATCAGGTGTTGTCCATGGCATCACAAGAGCGCGCGGATTTACCCAGGACGATGCCCATATCTATTGCACCAAAGAACAGATGGCCGGTGAGCTAGATAGCCTGCTGACCTTCGTACTCAATCTATTGAGAGATTATGGTTTAGAGGATTTCTATCTAGAACTTTCTACTCGCAATCCAGAAAAATCAGTTGGTTCAGATTCTGATTGGGAGGCTGCCACAAACGCTCTGCGCCAAGCGGCGGAAAAACAAAATCTGGAGCTGGTTCTAGATCCTGGAGGGGCTGCATTTTATGGGCCCAAAATCTCGGTACAGGCGAAAGATGCGATTGGTAGAACTTGGCAGATGTCTACTATTCAAGTGGATTTCCAGTTACCACAGAGATTTGATTTGGGATACATAGCAAATGATGGTTCTCGACAACAGCCGGTGATGATTCACCGAGCATTGTTCGGCTCTATCGAAAGATTCTTTGGAGTGCTGACAGAGCATTATGCCGGGGCATTTCCTCCATGGTTAGCTCCGGTTCAGGTACGGGCTATTCCTGTAGCTGAAGCTTTTAATGATTATCTATCAGGTGTCGTAAAGGAAATGAAATCAGCTGGCATACGGGCCGAGTTGGATGCTTCAGATGACCGCATGCAAAAGAAGATTCGCAATGCTCAAACTGAAAAGATTCCTTTCATGATTATCGCAGGCGAAGAGGATCAAAAGATTGGCGCAGTTTCATTTAGATATCGCAATGGGGAGCAGAAAAATGGTGTTCCAATCGCGGCTGCTATCGATGAAATCCGCGCTGCGGTAAAAAATAGAACCCAGGTTTGATTAATGACGGATCAACAAATCTCTGGTGGCGCAGGAATGCCAGACAACTGGGAGAGACTTTGGACCCCGCATCGGATGGCTTATTTGTCTGGAGAAAATCGACCCAAGCCTGACAATGATGTTCCCTGTCCTTTCTGTTCAATTCCAAGCAAAAGCGATGAAGAGGCGTTGATTGTGGCTCGCGGTAAAGAGGTCTATGCGGTTCTAAATCTCTATCCATACAACGCTGGTCACTTACTAATTTGTGCCAATCGTCATGTTGCTGATTTAACCGAATTAACCGAATCTGAGCGCAATGAAATGCAGGCTTTCACAGCGCATGCAATGACAACACTGCGAAAAGTTTCAAACTGTGGCGGATTTAATATTGGTTTAAATCAAGGGGCGCTATCTGGTGCTGGGGTAGCTGATCACATTCACCAGCACGTTGTTCCGCGCTGGTTTGGCGATGCGAATTTCATGCCGATTATCGGTCAAACAAAGGTGCTGCCTAAATTGTTAACTACTACTCGCTCTGAAATCGCAGCTGCTTGGTGATTCTCTAGAGGTTAGAGTCAATTGCTAACTCGAGATACTTCTTTACTTGCTCGACTCCAATTCCCTTACCAACGACAATTGGAATTGCCGGTACTTCTAGACCGCTAATAAATCCATCATTTTCAAACTCTTGCATCTGGGTGTCATACTCACCCTTAAATTCACTTACCAAAGATTGCAACTCCATATCAGCTGGGTAATGCTGCATTGGTCTTTGTGAGTAGTCATAAACAGTTAAGTCTGCCAGTGAAATCAAGCCTGATGGCTCACCCATTTCATCATGAAGTACTAGAAAGGGAGTTGTCACCTGCTCCAAGACGCGATTAGCAATCATCACGATGTCATCGAAATCCGATTCACTAAGTTCAAGACCCATGACCATAATCATTCGGGGATACTGTCTCTCGCTAACAAAACTCCAAAAATCAATCATTGATTTAGATACCCCGCTTTGGGCGTTAATAATCAAAGCAATCGCGGTGCTGCCTCTCAAAACATCAGAAAAATTACTCTCATCATCTTTCAAATCGCAGGAGGAGACTAACCCCGGATATTCAGAATTGAACACCTGCGCCAATTCACTTGATTTCGCACTGGTGTGACCCGCAAAGAGCCAGTGCGCTGTATTAGGCGGCATTTGGTGTTCGGTGTTGGTCGCGGTCACGAATAAAGCCTACGATGTGTCCGATGATTCAGAATCGATTTAGAGCTCCAGTCACCGCCCTGATTTCCCCATTAGCGCGCGGCTTATTGAGAATCGGTTTAACCCCAAATACTTTGACTGTAATCGGGGCGTTGGGAAGTTCGCTTTGTGCGGTATTTTTCTTTGCGCAAGGCAAGTTTTTCTTGGGTACGGTTTTGGTCACTTTCTTTGTTTTGAGCGATTTATTGGATGGAACAATGGCCCGGCTATCTCACTCTGGACCGACAAAGTTAGGTGCATTAATCGATTCAACTTTGGACCGAGTTTCTGATGCCGCAATCTTTATTGGAATATTGCTCTTTGCCTATAACGAGAATCAAAGAGTTGTTGCATATCTTGCTTTAATTGCTTTAGTTACCGGCACCTTGATTCCGTATATCAGGGCTAAGGCGGAGAGTCTGGGAATAAACTGCTCGGTTGGTATAGCCGAACGCACGGAGAGATTGATTCTAGTTTTGGTCGGGACGGGTTTGTACGGATTGGGAATTAGTTGGGCTTTAAACCTTTTCTTGTCGGTAATCTGCTTAGCAAGTGTCATAACAGTTATTCAGCGCATGCTGGTAGTTGCCAGAGCTTGAGGTGAATCGTGGCTTGGCTGAATTACATTCTTTATAGCTCTTTATGGCGTGCGGTTCGAATAATCCCAGAGCGTTTGGCTTATGTAATTTTTGATTCTCTAGCGATCTTGGCCCACAAACGAAATGGTAAACGTGTTGTCAGACTTCGTAGTAACTATCGGACAGTGAAACCTGAATTATCATCTTCAGAGCTAGAGGCTTTAGTCATTGATGGATTGAAATCCGCAATGAGATATTGGTGTGACACCTTTCGAATTTCTGACTGGAGTAAGGAAAGAGTTGTTACAAGAGTTAAGGCACAAGGTGAAGAGTATTTACGGAGACCAATCGAGCAAGGTCGTGGATTGATAGTTGCCTTGCCACATGCTGGAAATTGGGATCATGCAGGGGCTTATTTCTGCGCGAGCGGCGTAAAAGTAAATACTGTCGCAGAACACCTTAAACCTGAGCGGTTATTCAGGAAGTTTCTGGCGCATCGTGAGGCAATGGGGATGAAGGTTCTAGATTTAAACGCTGGGGTATTTACCGAGTTGGAAAACCTGCTTTATCAAGGAGAGTTAGTAGCTCTTGTAGCTGATAGAGATTTGAGTAAATCAGGGGTGAATGTGAACTTTTTCGGAAAAACCGCACGTATGCCCGCAGGTCCAGCGTTGTTGGCCTATAAAACTAAAGCCGATCTAATTACCGCTTACGTTTCTTATACCGCCTCAGGAATCCACATAAAATTCACAGAACCAATCTCTGTTAATTATGCAGCTGATCAAAGAGGCGAGATTGCTCGAGTCACGCAATTGCTTGCCAATCAATTTGAGAAGGATATTTCAGAAAAGTTAACTTCGTGGCATATGCAACAGAGAATCTTTATTGACGAAAGCTTTGTGGAGCGAACATGAAAATAGGTTTTGTATCGCCATATGCATGGGATGTCCCAGGTGGAGTGCAATCCCACATTCGTGACTTAGCTTTGCACTATCGACAACTCGGTCATGAAGTTTCGGTTTTAGCTCCTGCCAGTGATGACTCTGAGATCACAGATGATTTTGTGGTCACTGCGGGTCGACCCGTTGCCATTCCTTATAACGGTGCGGTCGCCCGTGTGTTATTTGGCCCTGTTGCTGCATCAAGAGTTAGACAGTGGATTGGTTCTGGCGATTTTGATGTGTTGCATCTACATGAACCAGCAATCCCGTCCCTATCCCTGTTGGCCTGCTCCATAGCTGAAGGAGCTTTAGTTGGAACCTTTCACGCTGCAGCTCCGCGGCAGAAAGTTGCTTTCGCTATAGCTCCATTATTGGAACCGGTTATTGAGAAGCTGAGGGCACGAATTGCGGTTAGTGAGGTTGCTCGAGAAACATTAAGAATTCACCTTGAAACCGATGCGGTCGTCATTCCAAACGGTATTAGCGTTGCGTCTTTCACTGGGGTTTCTCCTAACCCAGAGTGGCAAAAACCATTGAATATCGGCTTCATCGGCCGTTTTTCTGAGCCGCGAAAAGGCCTTGATGTTCTACTTGAGGCGCTACCTAATATCGCTCGAGTTCACCCGAATTTCCGTCTATTGATAGCGGGACCGGGCGAGGGATTAGAGGCCATGCAAAAGATAAATCCGGCCCTACGGAATCGATTGGTGTTTTTGGGGAGAATTAACGATGCAGAAAAGGCTTCATTTCTGAAATCTCTCGATCTTTATGTTGCACCAAATACTGGTGGCGAGTCATTTGGAATTATTTTGGCGGAAGCTCTCGCTTCCGGTGTTCCGATTATTGCCAGCAATATTCCAGCCTTCCGTTACTTATTAGAAGAAGGCAAGTACGGTCAGTTATTTGAAAATGAAAACTCGGAAGATCTGGCCCGCAAAGTCATAGCGCTTTTGAAAGATCAGAAAACTCGGGATGAGATGTCGGTCTCAGGGGTCAATTACGCGCAACGTTTTGATTGGTCTCAGGTAGGCGATGAAATCATGAATGTCTATTTACATGCTCTCATACCAGGGGAGAAGGTTGGTCTTAGCTCAGAGTCCCGGCTTTGGAATCGAATTTTCTCAAGAGAGGATGAGTAGAGGTAATTGATGAATAACACCTATATCTGGCTTCCCTTAACCCTATTACTCGTTATTTGGTATCTAACATTTAGTGCCAATCGATTGGATAGATTGCACCACAGAGCTGAAACCTCTTGGGCGAATCTTGATGCAATATTGCAGCGCCGAGCTGCTTTGGCCCTAGACATCGCTCATACCGGGGCAGTTGATCCCGCGACTGGATTACTAATTACCGCTGCCGCTCATCAAGCACGCGAAGCGGAGATTTCCGAAAGAAGTGAGGCGGAGAGTTCTTTGACCCAAGCCTTGTTACTTTTAATTGAAGAGACAGATTTGAATCGCAGGTATCCAGAGTTATTTAGGGAGCTAGAGACGATCACAGAACGATTAAAGATCGCTATTTCACTTCATATAGAAGCGGTTAATGCTGCCCGCTCGCGTCGGGAGCGTTTGATTTATCGGATCTTTAGATTGGCCGGTCACGCTCCATTGCCGGTTAAATACGCCTTTGAGGATGACTCTCTGATGGAAATAACCCGTTAATGAAACTTCGCAGGATCCCAGTTCTATTTCTTTGCTCAATTCTTGCTTTTACTTCATCCTGTTCTACGCTTCCGGGACGAGAGAATGCAGAACCAGAGGTCGAAAGAAATGTGTTTACAAATCTTCCTGGAGCAAATGGCGAAGTTCTAGCGGTCAAGATAGATGACACAAATGCCGCTCATCCACAGCAATCAATTGAGTTTGCCGATGTCGTTTTTGTTACTCAAGTAGAGGCTGGATTAACGAGATTAATGGGAATCTACTCATCAAATTATCCAGAGGTAATCGGACCTGTGCGATCTGCGCGCATTAGTGACATTGATATCTTGGCGCAGTTTGGTCGCGTTGGTTTTCTTTATAGTGGCGCACAGAGCAAACTCAGATCAGTCCTTGCGCAGGCTAATCTAGTTAATCTAAGTGCGGAACGTAATCCGCCAACAATCTACTTCAACGATTCCTCAAGAGTTGCGCCCTACGCAATGATGGTTAAGCCCAAACTTCTATTGGAAAAGACCGACGCTTTAGTCA
>JBEDAQ010000044.1:0-3540 GCA_041177685.1 Actinomycetota bacterium
GAGTCAGAGTGGAGTGTTTTCAATTGGCTACATTCAGACTCCATTTTGGATAGCGAACCACCAAAGCACACCAGATTGCGCGGATTAGTTCTGAAAGCATTCAACCGAAACCGTATTGAGGGAATGAGAGATGCGGTGGCTGGCATTACCGATTCGCTGCTAGATCAAATAGATTCCAAATCCGCAGAGTTTGACCTAATCGCTGATTACGCAGAACCCCTTCCGGTAAAGGTAATCGCTCTACTTTTAGGGTTTCCGCCAGAGGATGAGCACCTACTGCGTCCCTGGTCCCAATCCATTGTGAAGATGTATGAAGTTAACCCGCCGCTTTCCCATCAAATTGAGGCGCAAAAAGCCGCCAATGAGTTTGCCGAATATGTGCATGGATTGATGGAAAGTCGAAAGAAAAATCCACAAAATGATTTGATCACCGAGTTGACGCAGGTTCATGAAGCTGGCGATAAGTTATCAACCCACGAACTTATCGCAACTTGCGTGCTGTTACTTAATGCTGGCCACGAAGCAAGTGTTAATGGTTTTGGCAATGGCATGGTTTCACTACTAAATCACCCTGAACAACGTGAGCTACTTTTCCGTGAGCCAGATAAGTATTCAGAAACAGCGATTGAAGAGTTTTTGCGATTTGATTCGCCTTTACAGTACTTCGAGCGAACCGCTACAAGCGAAATTGAAATCTCAGGAGTAGCGATAAAAACTGGGCAGAAAATCGTTAGTTTGCTGGGCTCGGCAAATAGAGATGAAACGGTTTTCGCCAACGCTGATGTTTTCGACATATCGCGTCAACCCAACCCCCATATTGGTTTTGGTGCTGGAATCCACTTTTGCATTGGCGCTCCGCTGGCTCGCCTAGAGATGTCAGTATCACTTCCAGCTTTAGTAAAGCGCTTTCCTAATTTACAACTTGCTACCGAGCCGGTTAGAAGACCAACCTTTTCTTTAAGAGGTTATGAGAAAGTTTTGGTACAGAACTAAATCCCGATTGGATGCCAAACGGTTTTGTTCTCCATGAAACTAATTATGCGCTGCGGTGAACCTTCAGCCTTAAATCGATAGATACGCTTTAAGTTATCTGCTCCATCTCTCTTCAATGCCTCATATGCGGCCGGTTCAACCCCTGATCCATCTACGCCATCTACATCCATATGCGAAGCAACCCAGGGAGCTAACTCCTCTGTTCGGCCAGTTAAAACATTTACAACTCCGCCAGGCACATCACTGGTGGCAATCACCTCGGAAAGTGTGATTGCGCAAAGCGGATACTCCTCATTTGCAATAGCGATAACTACATTACCGCCAGCCAAAATCGGTGCGATTCCATGAACAATATCGATTAGTGATGAGTTGCCATCAATAAAGGCTGCAACTACCCCTACCGGTTCTGGAGTAGTGAAGTTGTAAAAAGAACCAGAAACCGGGTTTGTTGAGCCAAAAATCGTAGGAATCTTGTCACACCAACCTGCATACCAAACCCAAAGATCTATCGCGGCATCCACTTGTTTAATGGCTTGCGCCTTTGTAACACCTTCCTGGGCCATGACTTCGGATACAAACTGTTCGCGACGACCTTCCATGACCTCTGCAACGCGGTAGAGAATTTGAGATCTATTAAAAGCCGAAGCTGATGCCCACTTTTCTGAAGCTGCTCTTGCCGCGACAACCGCATCACGCAAATCTTTCCTCGAAGATAAGGCAGGATTAGCTAAAAAGTTTCCCTTTGCGTCAAGCAGCTCATAACTCCGCCCTGATTCACTTCTGGGAAATTGTCCGCCGATAAAAAGCTTGTAAGTCTTTCTCACATCAACTCTCATGAGAAATCTCCTTTTAGATAAGCAGATAATCCATGTCGGCCGCCTTCGCGTCCCCAACCTGATTCCTTGTAACCACCGAATGGGCTAGCTGGATCAAATTTATTGAAGGTGTTTGCCCAAATCACACCAGCTTTTAATTGCTGGGCGCTCCAAAGAATTCGAGATCCTTTGTCGGTCCAGATACCAGCAGATAATCCATATGGAGTGTTATTGGCTTTTTCAATCGCTTCACTTGGCGTTCTGAAGGTAATAACAGAAAGTACTGGTCCAAAAATCTCTTCCCGCGCGATGCGATGCGCCTGAGATACACCGGTGAAGAATGTTGGTGGGAACCAGAAACCTTTTTCTGGCAGCTGGCACTGCGGCGACCAACGCTGCGCACCCTCAGCATCTCCAGACTCTGCTAACTCTCTGATTTTCATCAACTGGGCCTGCGAGTTAATGGCACCTAAATCTGTGTTCTTATCAAGTGGATCGCCTACCCGAATTAGGGACATACGGCGCTTTAACTTCTCAAGTAATTCATCCTTTATGTTCTCCTGCACTAACAGGCGAGAGCCAGCACAGCAGACATGTCCTTGGTTGAAGAAAATGCCACTGATGATCCCCTCAACGGTTTCATCAATGGGCGCATCTTCAAAGATTATGTTGGCACCTTTGCCGCCCAGCTCTAGAGTCAATGCTTTTTTGGAACTCGCCACGCTCTTAGCGATAATTTTTCCAACTTCGGTTGAGCCGGTGAAGGCAATTTTGTTGATGCCAGGATGATTAACTATCGCAGCTCCAGTAGAGCCATCTCCGGTCAAGATATTCACGACACCTTTTGGTAGATCAGCTTGTTGACACACCTCTGCAAATAAGAGAGCGGTCAAGGGTGTGGTTTCCGCTGGCTTTAAGACAACGGTATTTCCAGTCGCTAAGGCGGGCGCAACCTTCCAGGCCAACATCAACATTGGAAAGTTCCATGGAATTATCTGACCCACCACACCATGTGGCTTGGGATTTTTACCAAGGCCTGCGTAATCAAGTTTGTCAGCCCAACCAGCATGATAGAAAAAGTGAGCCGCTGCGAGAGGAATATCAGTATCTCGAGTCTCTCGAATCGGTTTACCGTTATCCATCGATTCAAGCACCGCAAATTCGCGGGCTCTCTCCTGCAAAATTCTGGCGATTCTAAAAAGATATTTACCCCGTTGCGTACCGGTGAGCTTTGACCAAGTTTTGCGATAAGCCTCAGTGGCAGCTTTTACAGCTTTATCAACATCGGCGGAAGTTGCTTGAGTGACTCGAGATAAAACCTTTTCATTGGATGGATTAATTGTTTCAAATCTCTTGCCACCTTTCGAGGGGACAAACTTTCCATCTATAAAAAGGTTGTACTCAGATTGAATATCAACAATTGCGGTTGATTCGGGCGCAGGGGCGTATTCGAATTTCATCATTAATCCAATGTCACGTAGTTTCTTCCGGAGTACTGACCGCTTTTCATCTTCATACGTTGCATAAGTAAATCATTGAGCAGGGCGCTAGCTCCGATACGAAATAGCTTTGGATCTAGCCAATCTGGACCAGCGGTTTCATTAACCAATACCAATTGCTTAATGGCATCTTTGGTGGTGCGGATGCCACCTGCAGGTTTTACGCCAATTCTCTTTCCCGTCATGGCAAAGTAATCACGGACCGCTTCCAACATAACCAAAACCACGGGTGC